>CAIWKX010000125.1 GCA_903913315.1 uncultured Bacteroidota bacterium
ATGCAGAGTAAAAAAAACTCTGTGAAACTCTGTGCCAAACTCTGTGAAACTCCGTGAAACCAAAACCGTCATCCCCTCGAAGACATAAACCAGTCCCAACCCTCCAAAAAGCGAAGCGCCTTAGTGCCCTTTTTCAAAAGTAAACCTTACACTCAGTAAATAGAACCTTAGTGACCTTAGTGGTTAAAAATTCCGTCTTCAATTAAAGCAACACAACCAACCATTTTGGCATTGACAACTGAGCACTGAATACTGAACACTGAGCACTGACAACTGAATACCGACAACCGACAACCGACAACTGACCACTATCTCAATGCGGTAATTTATCCTTCACAAACCCATAAATATAAGTCCCGAACAAAGCCCCAAAAAGCACAAATCCCACACTTATAAATCCAGAACCTATCAATATAAAGATGGGACCCGGACACGAACCTACCAACGCCCACCCCAATCCAAAGAGTAAACCGCCAATCCAATAACGAAAAGTACCGCGCTCCTTATCTAAGATTTCAATAGGCAATCCCTTGATGTCTTTCAGTTGCTTTCTTTTAATAAGCTGAATACCGACCACTCCAGTAGCAATGGCAGTCATAATGATGCCGTACATGTGAAAGGAATCAAATTGAAACATCTCATAAATGCGATACCACGAAACGGCTTCCGACTTCGTTAAAACAACACCAAAAACAAAACCTACCAATAAATATTTAATTAAATTCATACGTGTACTTTTAGAAAATTAAAGGGAAAATTAAATTAACCATAATCAAACCTCCAATAAAAAAACCAATTACTGCTTTCAAAGAAGGCAATTGAAAATTACTCAAACCCGTAATAGCATGCCCAGAAGTGCAACCTCCAGCATAACGAGACCCAAACCCAATTAACACACCCCCAAAAATTAGAAAAAGCATTTTCTGAGGAGAATGAAATACCTCTGCACCAAAAATAGCATCCGGAAGTAATTTCCCTTGGGGAGCATCAATCCCAATCTTCTGTAATTTTTGAATAGTAACAGGGTTAATACTAACATTTGAAACATCACTCAAAAAATGAGTCGCAAAATAGCCACCCACCATAGCACCCGCTACAACCACTAAATTCCATCGCTGCGATTTCCAATCCCAATCAAAAAATGAAACGCGCTTTCCAGCTCCCATAAAGGAACAGATACTTCTTAAATTGGTGGACATCCCAAAAGTTCTTCCAAAATAAAGTAAGGTGAGCATCACTAATCCTATAAGAAAACCGGAAATTGACCAATGCCACGTAGAGGTTATAAAATCCATAAACTATTTTTTTTTGCAAAAATAAAGATAGTGGTTTGATATTTGATTATTAATTAACATATTTGAATAAAATTATCCCATTTAGAAAAATGAAAAAATACAGCTTCCTTTTACTAATAGTAACAATAACCTTTTTTACGGCATGTGGAAGCATTAAATCTTCCATTCAAAACATCGACAATACCGCTCTTAAACCAGGTACAAAAAACGATCAATTTTTACTAACCGAATATGCGCCAGATGGTAAATACGGCTATGATAAAGATTATCCTATCAATTTAGGATTTGAAAGTGAAAAGTATTCCCCTAAAAATATTCCGCTATTCTTTAATGCTTTACGAGGACCCAAAGGAGAAAAAATCAGTTACGATAAAGTAGATACGTGCTGTCCATTTCCAACCAAGAAAAGTGTAATGGGTGCCGGAACCTTAGAGGTCTATAATGTATTAATTGAAGGGTCTGACAAAAAAATAGTGTTGTATATAAACACCTATGAAAGAAGTAAAGTCATGTGCCCCAAAGGATTTTCAATAAAGAAACCCGAATAAATTAAATTATCCCAAGGTAACGTCCCTAAGTGAATCACAAAAAAAGCAACCTCAGTTGCCCTTTTCAAAAATAGAGGTATCTCTAAATCCCTTGTAAAAAATCACAATGTACTTTGAAGAAGGAAGAAACTAGTCCTATCCTACAGAAAAACCGGATAAGGCGTTTCTTAGAAGGTTTTTTCTTAGTATCTTTGCACCACAAAATGTAGATCCAATGAATTTAAAAAATATCCCACAAATCAAACATACAGATAGTGGTAACTTCTTTCTGCTTGCAGGCCCTTGCGCCATTGAAGGAGAAGAAATGGCAATGCGAATTGCTGAAAAACTGGTAGCTATTACAGATAAACTTCAAATTCCCTACGTTTTTAAAGGGTCATTCAAAAAAGCCAATCGTTCCAGAATCGATAGCTTTTCCGGAATCGGTGATGAAAAAGCCTTGAAAATACTACGCAAAGTATCAGAAACTTTTCACGTACCTACAGTAACCGACATTCATACCAACGAAGATGCCGCTATGGCAGCAGAATATGTAGACGTACTACAAATACCTGCTTTTCTTGTAAGACAAACCGACTTAGTCGTGGCTGCAGCCAATACCGGCAAAACAGTCAACCTGAAAAAAGGACAATTCATGAGCCCCGAAAGCATGAAACATGCCGTACAAAAAGTATTGGATTGCCATAACGAAAACGTAATGGTAACCGATAGAGGGACCATGTTTGGCTATCAAGATATGATTGTAGACTACAGAGGAATTCCAACGATGCAACAATATGCAACAACCGTGCTTGATATCACCCATTCCCTACAACAACCCAATCAAACCACAGGAGTAACAGGTGGAAGACCCGACATGATTGAAACCATCGCCAAAGCGGGAATCGCTGTGGGCGTAGATGGCATCTTCATAGAAACCCATTTTGATCCAGCACATGCCAAAAGTGATGGCGCCAACATGCTGCACTTAGACTATTTTGAAGATTTGATGACCAAATTAGTAGCCATTAGAAAAACGGTAAATCAATTCTAATAAATTTATTATTGCATTACAATACAACCGTCTTTTAAGACAATCCATGGTTTCTTTTCATATAGCCGATAATTTGGGATAAATTATAAAAGATTCTCGAAGGCGCAATGGGGTTAATTATTCATATCAAACAAATACAGCAACGAAGCCATAGTAG
>CAIWKX010000126.1 GCA_903913315.1 uncultured Bacteroidota bacterium
AAAACTGCAATTGAACGATGCCTCGTTAGTTTTTACACCTGAAAGTTCTGCCGCTTTAGGATTTGGTTTCCGTTGTGGGTTCTTAGGAATGTTGCATTTAGAAATTATCCAAGAACGATTGGAACGCGAATATGATATGACTGTTATTACTACAGTTCCAAACGTTTCCTATTTAGCCTATACCAAAAAAGAACCAACCGTTGGATTTGTAGTAAACAATCCATCCGACTTGCCAGAACCTTCTCGATTAGATAGAGTAGAAGAACCTTATATTAAAGCGACCATCATTACTAAATCCGATTTTGTTGGAAATGTAATGAGTTTGTGTATAGAAAAACGGGGGGTAATCACCAATCAAACCTACTTAACAACGGAACGAGTAGAATTGAATTTTGATATGCCTTTAGCAGAAATTGTATTTGATTTTTATGACCGATTGAAAACAGTTTCTAAAGGATATGCTTCTTTTGATTACACTCCAATTGGAATGAAAGAATCGAAATTGGTAAAACTTGATGTGTTATTAAATGCACAATCGGTTGATGCACTTTCAGCTTTAATTCACGAAAGTAATGCGTATAACATTGGTAAAAAAATGTGCGAGAAATTACGTGAATTGATTCCAAGACAGCAATTTGACATTCCGATTCAAGCAGCTATTGGCGCCAAAATTATTGCTCGTGAAACCATAAAAGCCTTACGTAAAGATGTTACCGCAAAATGTTATGGGGGTGATATTTCGAGAAAAAGAAAATTACTTGAAAAACAGAAAAAAGGGAAAAAGAGAATGCGTTTGGTAGGAAATGTTGAAATTCCACAAGAAGCCTTTATGGCGGTGTTGAAATTGAATGATTAGATGTTAGAAAAGAGAATATAGAGAAGCCCAATAGCGAAATTTGTTGGGTTTTATTTTTGCATCTCCTCCAACAACCGCTCCACATCTACTACCTTAAAAAGTTGAGTACCTTCATTCATGGTGGCTGCTGTGCCACAGCAAACTCCTATTTGTATGACTTCTTTCAATGTTTTGTGTTGCGATAATGCCCAAACCATTCCGCCTACCATACTATCTCCTGCTCCAACAGTACTTTTCTTTTCTACTTGCGGCGCCGCTACAAATTCGACGGTATCTTTTGTAACTAAAATGGCTCCTGATGCTCCAAGCGAAACCACAATGATTTCAGCATATCCTTTTTCTAATAAAGTCTTTGCAGCTTTTTCTACTTCGCTCAATTCCAGACGCTCCACGCCTATTAGTTTGGCTAATTCCCCTATGTTGGGTTTGGCTAAATAAATCCCTGCTTCCAACACTTTCTGTAAGGCTTCCCCCGAAGTGTCTACAATGACTTTTGTACCTGATATTTTGGCTACTTCGGCTATCTTTAGATAAAAATCGGTGGGCAATCCTTCATTCATACTGCCGCTGATGACTAAATAATCGGAGGGCAATTCTTTAATAGTTTTAAGTATAGCCTCTTTCTCATCTTCTGAAAAGGCATGCCCTGGAAATCCAAATTGATATTGTGCCTTAGTAGCATTATCAAAAGCAATAAAGTTTTCTCGCGTCCAGTTTTTGGTTTTTATAGCCACATTTTCGATGCCTCCTTGTTGGAGTATTTCGGTTACCATCTCACCAATTGGGCCTCCAGAAGTATAAACACAAGTGGAAGTCCCTCCTAGTTTAGCAATGGCTTTAGACACATTGATTCCTCCACCGCCAGCATCATATCTTGGATTTTCACATCGCATCTTCTGTTCAGGAACTAATCGTGTGAAATGAGTGGATTTATCTAAGGAGGGATTAAGGGTCAGTGTAACAATTTTTCTGTTTTCCATGGGAATCGTTTTGCACTATAAAGATGCGAAAAAATCATTGGAAATCAGTTAATCTGTGGTTAAAAAACATTGTACCTTTGCAACCTTAAACTTTGCAACAGTTACAATATGATAG
>CAIWKX010000127.1 GCA_903913315.1 uncultured Bacteroidota bacterium
TCTGTCGCCGTAAGTTTTTGGTATTAGTTTTGATGTTAACCATTTGCGAGTGTCAACCCTAAGTCTTGCGTGTTGTATTCCTTCGCTGGTGTGTTGTTCTTCGTCACAAATATCTATAATTTGTTCTGCGAATAAATCCGCTTGAATAAGTTTGGCCTGTGCGTAATGTGCAGAAAACTCAGGGTATTTATAGCGCCATTGCATAAGAGTTTCACATGTTGGAAACCCCTCGTTGTTAGCACACATGCGCCTCATGCCATCAGTTGTTGTGGCTACAGCATCGCAGATACGATTTGCTAATTCTTCGGTATATTTCGTTGGTCTACCACCAGGATGTTTACCTTTTTCTTTTAGCGTTATTGGGGGTAGTTTTGCTATCTGTTTTTTTAACTTCTCTTGGTTCTTCTTTTTGTTTGTCATTAGTGACGTCCTTGTCTATATTCTTTGTTGGTTCTGGTATGATACTGTCTTCGATTGTTTGTGTACCTGTGCCTTTACATGTTCCACACTCGCCCATTACCATACCTAGTTTCATAATTTTTTTATTGCCACTACAGCTTGTACATCTGCATTTCATAGTATTAACCTCCTTGTTATATTATAGTTTATTAATTATTTACAAAGTATGGCGACTATTCCACCCAAAGCAGCTATTAAAAGCGCCATAGTCCATCGATGGTTAATGTCGATGCTTTCTTTTAAAAGGTTAAATTCATTTTTAGATGTTACATTTTCTAAATCTTTTTTAACTAAATCAAATTTAGCGTCAGTTCTTATTCCTAAATTGGTTAAGTCTTCTTTAGTGGCCAAACTCTGTAAATCTTCTTTAGTCGCAACGCCCTCTAATACAGAAGTCAGCGCCTCTGTTTGTGCTTTGGCTTCTGCATCTGTTGCGCCATTAGCCTTTAAATCTAAAAAATACTGTAGTGCTTTATTTGTCATCTTTAATCCCCTTTTTATATATTACCAACCAAAAACTATCTTAGAAATCGGTACAATCACAATAACAATAATAGCCCAGCCAAAAGTTCGCATAGTGGCGAAATTAGCATCTATTAATTTAAAGTTCGCATCTATTTCAGAGAATCTTACCTCAAGATCTTTTCTTAGTAAGGATATTTCTGTTTTTAGCTCTTCTTTAGTCGCAAAATCTTGTAATTTAGTATCAATGCGCTGTATATCGTCTTTCGTTGCCAAATGACTAATAGCATTTTCAAATGCCATTGCTTGATTAAAAGCTTGTTCGTCCGGCATTCCGGCTTTAACTAGTTCGTGGTAATAAACTAATGCATTTGTTGTTGTCATAATTAATCTCCCTTTTTTATGCCTCTGGTGACTTTGATACGTTGATCTATCCAATCGTTTACTTCAAATTCAAGCCAACCTACGGATCTGCTTGAAAGTTTTATAGGTTTAGGGAAAATATTTTTAGAGATTTTTAAATAAAGTCCTGATCTAGAATCACCAGTCTTATCGAGAACGCTTTTAAGTCGTAAAATACGTTGATTGTTATTTGTCATAATTAATCTCCCTTTTTTAAGGCCAAAAAGCTACTTTTAATAGCAACACAATTATTGCTATACAAGCTTTTTCTATCATGCCAAACTTGGCATCAAATTTGGCGTCTATTCTTTTTTCTAAATTATTTAAATCTTCTTTAGTGGCTACGCTATCAAATGAAGCATTTAACGCTTTTACAGCTGTTATTGCCTGAGTTTCTGTGTAACCACTGTTTAAATATTCTTTATACGTTTGTAATGTATCTATGTGTGCCATATTAATCTCCCTTTTTATTATTATCTTCTTTTTTTATTCTTTCTTCCAGCCAAAATCTAGCCAAACTAGATGGCGACATACCCCTTTTACGTGCAAGTACGCTTAATTTATTACGCGTTATAGCTGTCAATCTCACGCTTAAAGGAGTTCCTAATAACTCTTTTTCTGTTTTATCCAACATTTTTATAAACTACCTCTTGACATTGTATCGTTTTGTATTACAATGTAGTTATTATTGCACAAAAACATAAA
>CAIWKX010000128.1 GCA_903913315.1 uncultured Bacteroidota bacterium
ATCAAATTAGCAACTGTGCCCTTGTTGCAAAAAAATTGTTGTATATTAGTACAATTGATTGAGTATGTTGCAGATGCATCCTTTATCCAACTAGTAATTGATGCGGTAGCAACTGGATTCGGAACTATGATACAAGTTAAATTTTGATTTATTGTACAATCTAAATTTAATAAGAAAGGTACATTAGAAAGGTCTAAACTAGTTAATTGATTATTAGCACAATCTAAAGTGTTCAAAGTAGTACATCCACCAACATTCAATGTAGTGATTTGATTATTGAAACAATATAAATTATTCAGATTAATGAAATTACTTGTGTTTAAACTAGTCAATTGATTATTATAACAATATAATGACTCTAATATAGTACAACCTGTAATATCCAAATTGGTCAATAGATTCGAACTACAATCAAAATCATATAAATTACTTAAACCACCGACATTTATAGTGGTTAATTCATTGTTAAAACAATTCAATGTCATTATTGAATTACATGAACTTACATTTAAACTTGTTAATTGATTGTAGTAACAATTTAAAGCTTGCAATGCAACACATCCACTTACATTTAAATTAGTCAATTGATTGTTGAAGCAAAATAAATTTTGTAATGATGTAAAACCTGTTAGATCTATAGTAGTTAATTGATTGTAATAACAATATAAAGTTTGTAGTGAATAACATCCACTAATATTTAAGTTCGTTAGTTGATTGTAAGAACAATTTAAAGTAGTTAATCCAGTACTTGCACTAACATTCAAACTGGCCAAAGTGTTGTTAGAACAAGACAAAGAAGTTAACGAAGTAAACCCTTCTATACCGGTTAAGTTAGCTATACCTTTATTGCTAACATCTAAAGTTGTAACCCCACTTATAGCTGAAGTAAGCACTTGATGATCCCCATCAAGTGTGTCAATTCCTAAACTAAACAAAGCATGTTCAAAGTTGGCATCTGGAATAGCCGTATACTGGGCCTCTGCACGCTGCATTCCCATAAATGTTAAGACAAAAAATAATACTACTGTTCTCCAACTGGAAAGTTGTTGATAAACTTTGTGTTTTGTAATTTTTGCTTTCATATTTAGTACTTACTTATTAAAAAAAACCTACTAATAGAGCATGTTTATTGAATTTATTACATAGCAGGTTGTAGAATATTTCTTTTAACAAAAACAATGAATAAAAAATTGTTTTTGTAGTATTTATTTAGCAAATATAACAAAATCAGATAATTTAACAAATTTAATATGTTATTTAAATGTAACCCATTTTTCATAAAATATTTAAATCATAGTTAAAATATTTTATGAATTTGGTATGTTTTTTATTGGTGTTTAAAAATTTATTCTTATTTTTAGCTAATTGAAGAATTGCTATGACAGAAATTGATTTAGAAGCTGAAAAAAAAGCATTAGCTCGCGAGTACAAAGAATTACTTCGCATTAGTTATCAAACTCTTACTCCAGAAGACAAAAAACTGATTCGTAAGGCGTTTGATGTGGCTGTTGATGCTCACAAAGACCAAAGAAGAAAATCTGGCGAAGCCTATATTTTCCATCCTATTGGGGTGGCTAAAATTGTTGCGTCCGAAATTGGACTTGGCGCTACAGGAATTGCTGCTGCATTATTGCATGACGTTGTAGAGGACACACCAATTACCGTTGAGGAATTGGAAAAACAATTCAATCCTAAAATTGCACAACTTGTTGAAGGTTTAACCAAAATTTCTCAAGTTAAAAAAGACATGAACATCTCTATGCAAGCGGAAAATTTCCGTAAGATGTTACTAACTCTTAATGATGATGTTCGTGTAATTTTAATAAAAATAGCCGACCGTTTGCACAATATGCAAACCATGGATGCTATGCCTGACTATAAGCAAGTAAAAATTGCTTCAGAAACTTTATATATTTATGCTCCTCTTGCCCATCGTTTAGGATTGTATAATATAAAAACCAAACTTGAAGATTTAGGTTTAAAATATACTGAACCTGAAGTGTATAAAGACATTGTTAGCAAAATTAAAGAAACTAAAGAAGAACAAGATGAATACATTAAATTAGTTTCGGATGTTTTAAAGAAATCACTTACTGATGAAGAAATAGAATACACCATCAAAGGACGTCCAAAATCAATCTATTCTATTCGAAGAAAAATGCTAGCACAAAGCGTTAGTTTTGACGAAGTATATGACAAATTTGCTCTAAGAATAATATACAAATCAACACCGCACGAAGAAAAATTCTTAGCTTGGAAAATATATTCTATCGTAACTGACCACTATCGACCTAGCCCTAGTCGTCTAAGGGATTGGATTTCTTCGCCAAAATCTACTGGTTATGAAGCTTTACACATCACAGTAATGGGGCCAAAAGGTCGATGGGTAGAAATACAAGTCCGCAGTGAGCGAATGGATGAAATTGCTGAAAAAGGATATGCTGCTCACTACAAATACAAACAAGGAGCCACCGAAGAAAACGGATTGGACGTCTGGTTGAATCTTCTAAAAGAAGCTCTAGAAAACTCTGAAACAAATGCGGTTGATTTTGTAGAAGATTTTAAAATGAATCTCTATGCCAAAGAAATCTTTGTATTCACTCCAAAAGGAGAAATAAAATCACTTCCGAAAGGAGCTACATCATTGGACTTTGCCTTTAGCATCCACTCTGAAATTGGAATTAAAACCCGTGGTACAAGAGTAAATGGTAAACTAGTACAATTAAACCACGAACTAAAAAGTGGTGACCAAATTGAGGTAATTACCTCCCCGAATCAAAAACCAACAATCAACTGGTTGGATTATGTAACCACTTCAAGGGCAAAAAACAAAATTAGAAATGTTTTAAATGAAGACACCAAAAAGATTGGTGAAGAAGGAAAAGAATTATTGACTAGAAAATTAAAACATTTAAAAATCACACTAAATGAAGTCGTGGTTAATGAATTAGTGATTTTTTTTAAATTAAAAACTAGTTTGGATCTGTTTTATAGAGTGGGAATTGGCTCTATAGAAAACCAACAATTAAAAGATTATGCTGCCCAAAAGAGCAACACACTTATCAATTTCTTTAAAAATAAAATTAAACGTTCGCCAAGTGCTGCACCCGATGATATTCATAAGCAAGAAATAACAAGTAATTATGATTTACTAGTTTTTGGAAAAGAAATGGATCGATTAGATTACAAACTTTCTTCCTGCTGCAATCCAATTCCTGGAGATGAAGTGTTTGGATTTGTAACCATAAATGAAGGAATCAAAGTTCATAAAAAAGATTGTCCGAATGCTATTTCACTTCAATCAAATTACGCTTACCGAATTATGCAAGCCAAATGGATAGACTCCACTCAACAAGAATTTAATGCCATTATAAAAATTAGAGGAATGGATACGTTAGGGTTGACCAACGAACTAACCAAAGTAATCTCCAATCAAATGCATGTAAATATTCAGAGTATTTCTCTGAGTGGCGATGCTGGAATCTTCAACGGACAAGTAACAGTTATTGTGCAAAACAATACCATACTAAAAAAATTAATGGATAATATCAAAAAGATAGATGGAATAGAAAAGGTGTCTAGAGTGTATAAAAATTAAACGCTATTAACATTTCCATTTAATAACTTTTAAACCTTAAATTTTCAAACCTTAAACTAAAAAATTATCTTTGCCAGATATGACACGAATTGCAACAGATAACACTAAAAATCAAGAAACTGTAAGAGGTGTTTTTACAGCATATCTTGAGAACAAAGGACATCGCAAAACGCCTGAACGTTACGCTATTCTTCAAGAAATTTATGACAATCAAGAGCATTTTGATATTGAGAACTTGTATATCAAAATGAAAAATAAGAATTATCGCGTAAGTAGGGCAACATTATACAATACTATTGAATTGCTTTTAGATTGTGGCTTGGTTCGTAAACATCAGTTTGGACAAAACCAGGCGCATTACGAAAAATCATATTTTGACAAACAACATGACCACATTATCATGACCGATAGCGGTGAAGTAATTGAATTTTGCGACCCGCGAATTCAAACCATAAAACAAACTATTGAAGATATATTTGGAATTGAAATTCACAATCATTCCTTATATTTTTATGCCAATAAAAAGAAATAATTTTATTCATATGGTAATTCTTTCATACAGTATTCCAAATAACTGAATAAAACTACAAATCAAATTAAACACGCAATAAACAACAACACAATGACCGTAGATTTACTACTCGGATTACAATGGGGTGACGAAGGAAAAGGAAAAATAGTTGACGTTCTTACTTCTAAATATGATATCATCGCTCGTTTTCAAGGCGGCCCAAACGCAGGACATACATTAGAATTTGATGGAATCAAACATGTTCTAAGAACAATACCTTCTGGGATTTTTCACGAAAACAACATTAACATAATTGGAAACGGAGTCGTAATTGACCCTGTAGTTTTCAAAAGTGAAATTGACGGTTTAGCAAAATTCAATTTAGACATTAAATCCAAACTAATCATTTCAAGAAAAGCACATTTAATCCTTCCTACTCACAGACTGCTAGATGCTGCTTCAGAAGCTTCCAAAGGGAAAGCCAAAATCGGATCTACTCTTAAAGGAATTGGACCTACTTATATGGACAAAACAGGAAGAAACGGAATTAGAGTGGGCGATATTGAATTAGCAGATTTTAAAGAACGCTATAGAGCTTTAGCCGATAAACACGAAGCCATGATTGCCTTCTATAATGTAGACATACAATACAACTTACCTGAATTAGAAAAAGAGTTCTTTGATGCAATTGAAGATTTGAAGAAACTAACGTTTATTGATAGTGAAGAATATTTAGCCCAAGCTCAAAAAGCTGGAAAATCGATTCTTTGCGAAGGAGCCCAAGGTTCCTTATTAGATGTAGACTTTGGGACCTATCCTTTTGTAACATCATCCAACACCACTGCCGCTGGTGCATGTACCGGTTTAGGAATTGCTCCTAACAAAATCAAAGAAGTTTTTGGAATATTCAAAGCATACACCACAAGAGTGGGCTCTGGGCCTTTTCCAACAGAAGATTTTGGAAATGACGGAGATGTAATGGCTAAAGTAGGAAATGAATTTGGCTCGGTAACTGGAAGAAAAAGACGTTGTGGTTGGTTGGATTTAGTAGCATTAAAATATGCTGTTCAAGTCAATGGTGTAACCCAATTGATGATGATGAAAGGGGATGTTCTTTCAGGATTTGAAACATTAAAAGTGTGTACTGCCTACAACTACAAAGGGGAAATAATCCATCATTTACCTTACAATATAGAAGAAGAAAATGTAACTCCTATTTATTCAGAATTCAAAGGATGGAAAGCAGATTTAACTGGTTTAACTACTTTTGACAGTTTACCAAAGGAACTAAAAGAATACATTGAGTTCATTGAAAAAGAAGTGGAAGTACCTATTAAAATAGTTTCTGTAGGTCCGGATAGAAAACAAACGATTACAAGATAATATGGAAATCTCTTAGCAGTACATCCTCAAATAGAATTATTTGGGGATTTTTTTTGCTAATAAGAATAAAAGAAATTGATTCCTGCTATATCTGAAAAAATCATTCAAACTAGCGATAGAATGCTGTTTATTTTTTTATAAATAGCTACTAATTTTGTATGTTTACAACAAAATCAGTACTTCATGGAATTTTCTCCAACAAAATTAAACGCTTTTTTATTTTTAAAACTACCTGCTGCTTTTTTATGTGGAGTTAGAGTAAAATCAATTGCAATAGAAAAATGTGTAGCTACTGTAAAATACCGTTGGTTAAATCAAAACCCATTCAATTCTATGTATTTTGCGGTACAAGCTATGGCAGCCGAACTAACTACAGGTGCATTAGTAATGTATCAAATCAAAAAAAGCGGTAAAAATATTTCTATGTTAGTAGCCAATAATAAAGCAAACTACAGTAAAAAAGCAATAGGCAGAATTACTTTTACTTGCAATGAAGGACATACTATAAAAGAAGCTATTCAAAAAACTATTGCTAGTGGCGAAGGCGAAACCATTTGGTTAAAATCAATTGGAATCGATGAAAAAGGCGATCAAGTTTCTGAAATGGATTTTGAATGGAGCATCCGATTAAAACAATAAATTAAATTAATGCAAGGAACATTTTTATAAATTTGACACAAATAAAAAAAGAAATGAAAAAATCAATTATTCTGATCACAGCACTATTGGTAACAACACTATCTTTTTCGCAAAAAAAAGAAAAAGTAAAAGGTTCTAAAATTGTAACTACTGAAATAAAAAAAATAGAGAATTTTGAATCTCTAGAAGTGGATGATAATCTAGAAGTATTTATAGTAAAAGGAAACGAATGTGGATTAGAAATCGAAGCCGATGATAACCTTCATGATGCAATCGATGCCGTATTAAGTGGCTCAACATTAAGATTATCAACATTGAAAAGTGCTTTCGGGTATAAAAAATTAAGTATTCGAGTTACCTATACTAACGATTTTAAATTGGTAACCACAAGAAATGAAGCCACAGTGACTGCTTTAGCTGATGTTGAATTGGACAATATAACTTTCAAAAGTTATGATTATTCAAAGCTATTTTTAAATGCTAAATCTAAGAATATTTCGCTTTATATGGATGACAAATCAAAGGGAGAATTCAATTTGAAAGCGGAAAATACAGTTATTACCTTAAGCAAAAACACATCACTAAAAGGATTAATTACTTCAACAAATATGACTTTTGATATGTATCAGAAAAGTGAAGCGGAAGTAAATGGTGATGTAGAAACAGCTAAATTTAGATTAGATAACAATGCTAATTTTTCTGGAAAAACGTTTAATGTCAAAAATGTTGATCTTACTTGTGAAGCTTATGCGAAGATAAGTATCAATGTCAAAAGCACAATTGCAATTGACGCTTCTGGTAAATCTGAAATTCAATTGTATGGTGATCAAAAAATTGATATGAAGCGCTTTGTAGATAGCGCTGTGTTAAATAAAAAACCTGCCAAATAATTTTCAAACCGAGTTGAACTCGGTTTTTTTTTACCTAAAAAGAGGTGAAAAAAACCTCTTCATTTTCATCAAGTGGTTCCGTCGGGGTGGCAGTATTCGAACAGGCGGCCTTCCCGTTTCCTAATCGGGACGCGATAACCATAAAAAAACCTCTTCATTTTCATCAAGTGGTTCCATCAGGGTGGCAGGATTCGAACCTACAGCCTTCCCGTTTCCTAATCGGGACGCGATAACCATAAAAAAACTCTTCATTTTCATCAAGTGGTTCCATCAGAGTGGCAGGATTCGAACCTTCGGCCTTCCCGTTTCCTAATCGGGACGCGATAACCATAAAAAAACCTCTTCATTTTCATGAAGAGGTTCCGTCGGGGTGGCAGGATTCGAACCTGCGGCCTTCCCGTTTCCTAATCGGGACGCGATAACCATAAAAGAACCTCTTCATTTTCATCAAGTGGTTCCATCAGGGTGGCAGGATTCGAACCTGCGGCCTTCCCGTTTCCTAATCGGGACGCGATAACCAGAAAATAACCTCTTCATTTTCATCAAGTGGTTTCGACCGGATGACAAGATTCGAACCTACATCCTTCCCGTTTCCTAATCGGGACGCGATAACCATAAAAAAACCTCTTCAATTTCATGAAGAGGTTCCGTCGGGGTGGCAGGATTCGAACCTGCGGCCTCCTGCTCCCAAAGCAGGCGCGATAACCGGGCTACGCTACACCCCGAATGCGTGTGCAAATATAAAACTAAAAATCAGTTCTCAAAATCTTTTACTATAATAATTCAGATTTATTTTAAAATAGCTTTTTCCAATTAGTTTTTATACATTTATTTTAATAAAAACTTACATTTGCAGCACTTAAAACAACAAACAATGTCTGATACAATAGAAAAAGTAAAATGCCTAATAATAGGTTCTGGGCCTGCTGGTTATACAGCCGCTATTTACGCTTCAAGAGCCAATATGAACCCTGTTTTATACCAAGGAACTCAACCAGGTGGCCAACTGACTACCACGAATGAAGTAGAAAATTATCCAGGAAATCCAGAAGGAATTACGGGTCCTGAGATGATGATAAATCTTCAAGAACAAGCACAACGTTTCGGAACCGATGTTCGCGATGGATGGATTACAAAAGTAGATTTTTCTGGAGATATCCATAAAGTTTGGGTGAATGACGCAAAAGAAATACATTGTGAAACTGTTATCATTTCAACGGGAGCTTCCGCTAAATATTTAGGATTAGATTCGGAACAACATTATTTAAAAATGGGTGGTGGTGTTTCAGCTTGTGCGGTTTGTGATGGATTTTTCTATAGAAACCAAGAAGTGGTAATTGTAGGTGCTGGTGATTCTGCTTGTGAAGAAGCACATTACTTATCTAAATTATGCAAAAAAGTGACTATGTTAGTGCGAAGTGAACAATTCAGAGCGTCTAAAATCATGGCAGAACGCGTTCGTAAAACAGAGAATATCGAAATTTTATTGAATACAGAAACCGATGAAGTTTTAGGTGATGGACAAGTAGTAACGGCGGTTCGAGTAAAAAACAGAACTTCGGGTGCCACTCACGAAATTCCTGCCACAGGATTTTTTGTAGCAATTGGACACAAACCCAATACGGATATTTTCAAAGACTATTTAACGCTTGATGAAACGGGCTATATAGTGAATACACCTGGGACTTCAAAAACCAATGTTGCTGGTGTTTTTGTTGGTGGTGATGCTGCTGACCATGTGTACAGACAAGCGATTACTGCTGCTGGAACAGGTTGTATGGCGGCTTTGGATGCTGAACGATATTTGGCGAGTAAAGAGTAACTTTGAAATTATTTTATAAATAAAGAGCCCTAAAAAAATGTTTTCGGGCTCTTTTTTATTTGTAGGCAGCCTAAGCTTTATTCGATTCAGCCAACCTTTTGTTCGATTCAGCCAACCTTTTGTTCGATTGAGCCAATGTCTTGTTCGATTGAGCCAATGCTTTGTTCGATTGAGCCAACCCTTTGTTCGATTCAGCCAATGTCTTATTCGATTCAGCCCATGTCTTGTTCGATTGAGACTAAGCATTGTTCGATTCAGCTAGACCTTTGTTCGATTCAGCCAAAGGCTTGTTTGATTATTTTTTTTTGAATTTTATTCTAGCGATTGTTTTGTATTGAGCTGAGTTGGCATCAATGCAGGAGATAATGTGTTTACCATTATTCCAACAAGTGAGAGTAATTAAATTGGAAAGGTAAAAGCACCAGTACAAAATTCGGATAAAATTAAAGTAGGTAAAAAAGTAAATGTTTGATTCGCAAATTATCCAGAAAGAGAATTTGGAATTATAAATGGAACAATAAAAGCAATTTCATTAACTCCTGATAAAGATGGCAATGTATTAATTTATGTTTCTTTACCTAATGGATTGACAACTTCCTATAAAAAACAAATAGTTTTTCAGCAAGAAATGTCTGGAACAGCTGATATAGTCACCAAAGATTTAAGATTATTAGAAAGACTTCTGTACCAGTTTAGAGATGTTTTTAAACGATAACTTTATAAAAGGCAAAACCTAACTAGCTCCGATAGTAATGAAAATAAAAAATGCTTTCCGTGTTGGAAAGCATTTTTTATTGTAATGGATAGCGGGAATAGGGATTACTAGTAAAGCCCGAGCGATTCGCTGCTACTATTAATCATTCATCGAAATCAAAAACTCTTCGTTATTTCTTGTTTTCTTGATTTTATCATTGATGGTATCCATGGCTTCTACTGGGTTCATATCCGCTAAGAATTTACGGAGAATCCACATGCGTTTTAGGGTATTTGGATCCAATAATAAATCGTCGCGACGCGTACTTGATGATGTCAAATCAATAGCAGGGAAAATTCTACGATTCGCAATTTTTCTATCCAATTGTAATTCCATATTTCCTGTTCCTTTGAATTCTTCAAAAATAACCTCATCCATTTTAGAACCTGTCTCAGTTAATGCAGTAGCGATAATACTCAAAGAACCTCCGTTTTCTACATTACGAGCCGCACCAAAGAAACGTTTTGGTTTTTGTAATGCATTGGCATCTACTCCTCCACTCAACACCTTACCCGATGCAGGCTGAACCGTATTATAAGCTCTTGCCAAACGCGTAATAGAATCCAATAGAATCACCACATCGTGACCACATTCTACCAAACGTTTTGCTTTTTCAAGAACTATATTGGCAATTTTCACATGCTCCAAAGGTTCTCTATCAAAAGTAGAGGCAATAACTTCACCTCGAACGCTGCGTTGCATATCCGTAACCTCTTCTGGACGCTCGTCAATCAACAAAACAATCAGATATACTTCTGGGTGATTCGCTGCGATAGCATTAGCAATGTCTTTTAACAACATGGTTTTACCCGTCTTAGGTTGCGCTACAATCATTCCACGTTGTCCTTTTCCTATTGGAGAAAACAAATCGATGATTCTTGTAGAAACACTGGCTTGCTTATCAGCTATATTGAATTTTTCTTGAGGAAATATAGGTGTTAAATGTTCAAAGGAAACTCTATCACGAACTACTTGCGGATCGTGACCGTTTATTTTTGAAACTTTTACTAATGGAAAGAATTTCTC
>CAIWKX010000129.1 GCA_903913315.1 uncultured Bacteroidota bacterium
AAAATCATACGGTTATCATACCTATGATAATCAAATTAAAGTCCAAAACACAGATATTTATGATGTGGCTTCAATGACGAAAATGGTTTCCACTTTGCCCAATGTCATGCAATTGTTTGATAAAGGTAAAGTGAACTTGGAATCTAAACTAGGGGATATGGTTCCATTATTTAAAGGGACTGATAAACAAGATATTCCCTTTAAAGAGCTACTTTCTCATTACGCTCGATTGCAAGCTTGGATTCCGTTTTATAAATCGACATTAGATGCCAATAAGTGTCCTTTGGATAAGTATTACAGCTCGTATAGTAAACCCGGATTTACCAATCAAGTCACTGACTATTTGTATGTTAGAAATGACTATCAAGACAGTATTATGAGCCAAATTGCAAAGAGTAAACTCATCGATAAAAAAGAATACCGATACAGCGATTTTACGTTTATCATTTTGAAAGATTATTTAGAAAAAACTACGGGTAAATCCCTAGACGAATTGAGTAGTACTAATTTCTACACCTCATTAGGAATGAACAATACGATGTACAACCCGTTGCGAAAATTCAATAAGAATGTGATTCCTCCAACAGAAGTGGACACTTATTTCCGTCATTCTTTAGTGCAGGGATATGTACACGATATGGCAGCAGCCATGCAGGGAGGGATTGGAGGTCATGCTGGCATTTTTTCCAATGCGATGGATATTGCCAAGATAATGCAGATGTATCTGCAAAAAGGGAATTATGGAGACCATCAATATTTTTCATCTCAAACCTTTGATACGTTTAACACTTGTTATTTCTGTAATGAAGGAAACCGACGAGGATTGGGATTTGATAAACCGCAATTAGGAAAAGAAGGCCCAACTTGTGGCTGTGTTTCCATGTCAAGTTTTGGTCATACCGGTTTTACAGGTACAATGGCTTGGGTAGACCCTGTTACGGAAATTGTATATGTATTCTTATCCAATAGAACGTATCCCGATTCCAATGCTCCCAACAGACTTTCAAAAGAGAACATTCGTGAAGATATTCAGAAAGTAATACAAGATGCTATTTTAGATAAATAGTTTTTTTTTGAGGATAGAAGTAGTAACTTCGTACTTCTAAAAATTACAAATGAAAATAGCAATAGTATGTTATCCAACCTTTGGTGGTAGTGGAGTAGTAGCTACTGAATTGGGATTAGAATTGGCCCATCGAGGTCACGAAATTCATTTTATAACCTACCGACAACCTGTTAGATTGGCACTTTTGAATTCCAATGTGCATTACCATGAGGTCAATGTACCAGAATATCCGTTGTTTCATTATCAACCCTATGAGTTGGCACTTTCAAGTAAACTAGTTGATATCATAAAATTGTATAACATTGAGTTACTGCATGTGCACTATGCTATTCCACATGCGTATGCAGGTTATATGGCTAAGCAAATGTTGAAAGATGAGGGCATTATTATCCCGATGGTCACAACATTGCACGGAACCGATATCACGCTTGTTGGCAATCATCCCAATTATAAAACAGCGGTTAGTTTTAGTATTAACAAATCAGATGTAGTGACTTCAGTTTCTCAAAGTTTGAAAGATGCTACTTATGATTTATTCAATATAAAAAATGAAATTCACGTCATTCCCAATTTCATCGAATTAGACAAACACAGAAATGAATCGTTAATTTCTTGTCAGCGTTCGGTCATGGCGAATGCACAAGAGCGAATTGTAACACACATAAGTAATTTTAGAAAGGTAAAAAGAATTCCTGATGTGATTAAAATTTTTTATAAAATACAACAAGAGGTTCCTGCTAAATTAATGATGGTGGGTGATGGACCCGAGAAAGCAAAAGCAGAAGTGTTGTGTCAAGAGTTAGGCATTTCAGACAAAGTAATCTTCTTCGGCAATAGCAATGAAATTGATAGTATTCTATCGTATTCGGATTTGTTTTTATTGCCATCAGAAACAGAAAGTTTTGGATTAGCTGCTTTAGAAGCAATGGCTTGGAGTGTTCCTGTGATCTCTAGTAATTCGGGTGGATTACCCGAAGTAAACTTTGACGGCGTTTCCGGTTATCTAAGTGAGGTAGGCGAAGTAGATGAAATGGCCGAAAATGCAATTAAAATCTTAAGCAATAATTTGATATTAAAAACGTTTAAAGAAAATGCATTGTCAGTCGCAAAGCAATTCGATATCAAGAATATTTTGCCTTTGTATGAGATCTTGTATATAGAAGCTATAAACCATTCTAAACTTCACATTTAAGCATGATTAAAAAGATTGTAACCTTTACCTTTATTCTTACTTTAATTTCTTGTGGATCCACTAAACCACCTATGGTTTCAGGGGTGAAGTATGATGTACTTTTTAGAAGTGATTATGGAGGTGGGGCCTTTCAATTTTACGAAATTATTACAGAGAAGAATGAGTTCGACATGCTTTTATCAGACGATATGATAAAACACTACGTCAAGAAAGACGATATTGAAACCTGTAATTTTATTTTGGTCAATATGGGCGAGAAAAAATCAGAAGGCTATACGCTAAAAGTGCAAAAGATTGAAGAGCTAAAAGATAAAATTGTAATTACCTTAAAAGAAATTGAGCCCAAAGGAATAGTAGCTCAAGTACTAACTAAACCTTGTTATGTACTAAAAATAAAATCTAAAAAACCAATTGAAATTAAATAAAAAAATCCCGAATATCGGGATTTTTTTTTGGTAACTTTATCTAAATCTTATATTTTAAGACTAAACCAATACTTAGGAAAGCAAATGAATTGGAGTTACTATAAGGATTCAAATTTGAATTTGTAAACTGTCTAATTTCAATTGTCATATTTTTATTCTCATAACCTGCACCGAATGCCAAATTAGAACTGGTACCGCTTATTGAACTTTGTAATATTGAATAATTGTCGCTTCTTACGATGGACATAGTTGAATTTTTAGAGATATTGACATTAAACGATGCATCTAAATAAAGTTTAGCTGTTTTATTTATATACACATTTCTTTTTAAACCAATTGGAACTTGAAAATATTGATATTTAACTGTTGCCGTATAATTATCATTAGTATAACCTGTCGTATAATTAGGGTTAATATAATAAGTACTAGTCATAGTGCCACTTCCAGAATAGTTTGTGTAATAAGTGGGTTGTAAAAAAATGGACCAATTTTTATTATTAAAAGGAAGCACCGCTTCGATTTCGAAACCTACTCCAAAAAGAATCTTTTTTTCGGTATTGCTACTATTATCAAATGGTACTCCATTAACACCATTACTTGCTTTAAGGTTTACATGAGAGTAATTTAAGCCACCAATTATTTTGTAATTGAATTCCGTTTTACTTCTCTTAGAAATTTCTTTACTTGAGGTATCTCCTAAACAAAGATTTACTAAATTGAAATAGTCAATTAAAGCATCATTTTTGTATTCTAAACGATCTATTTTAGAATTGCTATTCTCACATTTTACAGTAGCAAACAATTGTTTTTTATAAGTATCGTTGACATATAAGTCAGTGCCATTTTCATTCTCCCCAGTTTCAAAATATTTTTTAAAGATTAATTGTGTAATTTCTTGATTTTCTGTTTTGAAAAAATAGCGTTCTGGAAACTGATCATTTTCGTAAAAATACAAGCTGTTTTTTCCTTCAACTAACACCCTTAGTAAGACAGTTAATGAAACAAAGCTAGGCTCTTTTGAATAGGAATAACTCGGATCTCCTTTTGAATTATCTATATTGATTGTTTGCTTAATGTATTTTGAAATACCGTCAATGGCAAACTCTTTCATGTTTGAAATTGAAACCTCATTTGAATTTTCTTCCATAGTTTTTTTTACTTCTATAGAAGTAGGGTTGTATTTCCAATCATAATTTTTAATGAAACAGTCAACTCTTGCACCAGAACCATCAAGGTAGTATCCTTTTTCAAATTTATTTTGAGCAAAACTGTAAACTGAAATAATAAGGAAGATAGAAGCGTAAATTTTTTTCATAATATGTATTTATAAGTTTTATCAAATATATACAAAACTTTCATAAAATACAAAAGCCATCCTGGAGCGGACGGCTATTGTGGTGAGGTGTAACTTCCTTTCGGAATCCTCGATGCAAATATAGGGTTTAATTATCGATTACAAATTACTTACGAATTAATAATTACTTTTTTTTTGCATTATTAATTATTAATCAGAAAGAATTCATGTTTCAAGTTATATATTTAATGTGCAAGGCTTATCCCTAAATTCTATAATTAGTGGGAGATCATAAGGCAATCAGCATTTTATTTAAATTTCTCTAACAGTATTTACGATAGTTCCAATTCCCTCCACTGTTGCTTCCACCACATCACCATCATACATCCATTCTTGTGGATTTCTGCCTGCACCAACGCCAGATGGTGTTCCAGTAGCAATGATATCTCCAGGCTCCAGTGTAAATACAATACTTAAATCTTCAATCAAATCGTTGATGTTAAATAACAAGAATTTAGTATTTGAGTTTTGTTTTTCAACACCATTCACTTTCAATGATAAGTTTAAATTATGCGGGTTTTCGATTTCATCTTTTGTAACCAAATAAGGTCCCATTGGCGCAAAAGTATCTTGCCCTTTAGATACAATCCATTGGCCTTCTCTACGGCAATCACGTGCCGAAATATCGTTGATGACGGTATAGCCAAATACATAATCCAATGCATCTGCTTTTGAAACATATTTCCCTTTTTTACCCATCACAACTGCCAATTCCACTTCCCAATCCAATTGTTCGGTTAGTTTGGTGTTTTTGATGATGTCGGTATTGGTAGCTGTTACTGTTGTTGGTGGTTTTGAAAAGATAATTGGTTTTTGCGGAAGCTTTCCTGTAGTGTCTAAGGTTCTAGCACTTTCAGCAACGTGTTCAGTATAGTTCAATCCAATTCCAATAATATTCTTTCTTGGTTTTTCAATAGGAGCAAGGACAGTAACTTCATCCATATCATATGAAATCTCTTCAAAGAAATTTTCAGGAGTTTCGGCTATCATTTCGGTAATTTCAGCAATAATTTCGAATCCCATATCAATCAAGTCTAGCATGTCGCTTGGCAATGGAAAATTGGAAATTTCACCAAAGTCTTCCATATCGATTACTTGGTTGTTGTGGATGAATCCTAAACGAGGTTCGGTGTCTGTTGTTTTGTAGGTAAGTAGTTTCATTTGTTTATTTGCCACTAAGACGCTAACGCGCTAAGTTTTTATATATTTAGTTTTTTTTAATTAAGGTGTAAAGATAAAAGTCTATTTTCTATTCTCTTTATTCTTTAATCTATTTTTTGGTGTCCATCATTCTCTTCTAATTCTCTTCCTTGAAACAATCCCAAGCCTTCAATTACAGGTAAATCATTAAAATTGAATAGACAAGCATCTTCTGTTTCAGATAGATTATGATGTTCGTGCCAAGCCCAAGAAGGTACGCAAAAGATATCGCGTACTTTCCAATCAAACCGTTTTCCGTTGATGATGGAATAGCCTTTTCCTTTTGCACATTGATATACAAAAGAACCTGTGTGTTTGTGAGCTTTACCTTTAAATCCAGCAGGCAACAATTGCATGGCAGCACCCATAGTTTGCATCACATGACCACCAGTTAGCGGATTAGAATATTGCATCAAAATCCCATCAAACGGGTTAATATCATTTACTTTGGCTACTTCCAATAAGGTTGGATATACAGTTGACCAAGAGTATTTGAATAGAGGAGAATACGGTTTATCCCAAGTTTTGTCTGCCGGAATTAATCCTGCTCCTCCAAAAGTCATTGGCGAATGATTGATAGGTTTTATCAAAGGTTGTTTGCCATCATAAACGGCATAATCATTAGCTTCCAAAGCATTTACTAACGGAATATCTAAACCATCTTGCCAAATACAAGTTTGACCACCTTCTTCCACACCATGTTCGTGCCAAGCAGAATTAGGGGTAATCACAAAATCGTTGACTTCCAACATGATTTTATTGCCATCCACCACAGTATATCCTTTGCTGCCTTCCATAATGAAACGCAAGGCTGAAGCACGATGACGGTGTGCCGAAGTAAACTCACCAGGACGCGTCACTTGA
>CAIWKX010000130.1 GCA_903913315.1 uncultured Bacteroidota bacterium
ATTGGATAAATTTTGAGACTGAAGTGTTTTTTCGAGTAAATCAATCGCTTCGTTTAGTCTTCCTGTTTTCTGATAGACAATGCAAAGGTTGTTTATTGCAGTGTATTTCAGGGCTTGGTTGTTTTCAACATTCGCCGTGTAGAAGTATTGTTTTATCGTATTTTCGGCATTGTCATAATCGCCAATGATAGTATAGAGATTGCCCAGTTTTTTAAGGCAGTTTTCTATGATGTCGTAATTCGAAAGTTTGTTTTTATCGTATAAACGCCAAGCCGATTCATAGCTTTCAATGGCTTTTTTGGTGAGTCCAAATTCATTTTGATAATAGCCTTTGTTGCATTTTAATATGACAAAGGCTAGGAGTTCGGGTTTTGATTTTGGGTGGTAGTTCTTTTCTTCTAGCTCCAGCGTCTTTAAATTTCGTTCATTCGGATGGGCTACAAAAACGTCAACGGAATTGTAGATTTTATTTTCTAAAGTAATGGTTTTACTTTGAGAAAATGTTAACTGAGTGAATAGGAATATGAAGAGTAATTTTCGCATGGAAATTATTAAAACACAAAAGACACAAAAGGTTACAAAAAGCACAAAACGAAACTAAATTTTTTGTGCCTTTTGTGGTTAAATCATTTAAAACTTCCAAATAGCATAAAACTGCCAATAGTTCAAATCTTTTTCAAAGTTTTTATAATACCGAATGCCCAAACTTGGACCAATTCGAGCGAAACCAAAAGTGACATCGGCAAAGACACTAGCTTGAGTTTTTTTGAAATTATCTGTTGCAACTGACGTCGAATTGTTTTTTTCTAAACTTGTAATTTCATCTCCTGTTGGGCCAGCGGCATTTACAGCGTAGAATTTTTTTACAGATTCTGTCTTTGTGGTTTCATCTAGGGTAACTGATAACTGTGGGCCAAATCCAAATCCAATGTAAGTATTCAAGTTATATCTCAATGAAAAAGGAACAATATCAGCACTATTTCTTGTTGTTTTAGAAGTACTTGAAGTTTGAACATTTGCAAAATCAGCCACGGTTCCATTATTTAAAACAACAGGTGGCGTAAGTTGTTGCAAGGTGACATCCGACAAGGTGGTTGATGCACCAGTTTCAAGGTGATTGAAATACAACTCCGATTGCCAATACCAACGATAGGATTTATAAGGTGAAATGGTTGCTCCTACAAAATAACTTTTGGCATTATTTTGTTGCGAATAATAGTTATATCCAGTTTTGGCTCCGATAGAAATTCCGGGTTTGAATTTTGTCACCGCATAATTGGTAATCACAGGTTCGTTTTTATCAAAGAAGATAGATGTTTTACTTTTGGTTTTAACCTTATGAAAATCTTTGGCAAACTTCATCGAATATTTTACAAATCCTTTGGTAGAATCGCGCTCCATAACATTCTTTTGATTGCTTCCCGGAAGATAAATGTTTTTGAAAGTGAAGTAAATCTGATTTTTTTTAATAATAGTATCGATGCAACTATAGGTTACGTTTTCGCCTTTGGGACAAATAGGACACTTGGGATAACAGTCTACAATTTGCAAGGTTTTCTTATCGAACATTTCTGGAATATCAGTTTCTAATCGAATGGTTCTAGCGGGACCTTCTCCGTCATTTTGGAAACGCGTTTTAAAATTGGTAGTTTTCAATCGCACCAAGCGGTAATTGATAGACGTTCCGTTACTCGACATCTTGTTTGGATCATGAGAAGTCACAATTTCCATTTCGAGTGTTTTCTTTTTATGGTTTTTGTAATTTCTATCCGGCACATACACACCGCGCATTTTTACTGTGGCGCTAGTGTCTTTAATCATTTCAGGGGTGGTTTTGAAGGTCATAAAAACATTGCGCGTTTCTTTGGCATTTAGGTTGTCAAATTCTAATATTTTCACATTGGAAAATAAAGCTTTGCTTTCCATTAAAGTCATTTCTAGATTTTCATCATCGGTGGTGAATGAATTTCTAAATGAAGGATAATCAGTGGCAGACGCTACATTATCATATAAATTATTACTGTCATCCACACAAGCCACTCCGTTTTCTTGTACTTCTTTTTCACCAAAATGAGTTCGAGTTTCTAGCAATTCAAAGTTTTTCTTTTTGAATTCTTTGTCGTTATAAAACAAATAAAGCTTCCCATTGGTAACATAATTCAAAAGGTTTTGATAACTCATCACAACCACCATTTCTTCTTCTGGTGAAGGCTCCCTATTATTGAATAATTTAAACCCTTCATCAGTTTCAATAGAAGCTATTTCGTCCGATTTGTCATCAGTAATTTCAGTTACAGCAACCGTTTTCGGACGAGTGGATGGTGGTTTTCCATTGTCATAATTATTAGTTACCGCTAGATTCACTTTATAATCTGCTTTCTTTTTATAGACTTTCTTGGGTTCTTTGGCTTTGCTATAACTGCCATCTCCAAATTCCCAAAAGTAACTGTAACTGGCAGGAGGAGCACCCAAAGTCTGAATCAATGGTGGCGTATCGGCTTTGAACGAAACCTGATTTCCTTTTTTATCAAAACCAATAGTAGCTTTTCGAGTAACGGTATCTTTTACTTTTGTTTGCGAGAACACGACGGAACTCACTAAAAGTAGTAGTAAAACTAATTTTTTCATAGTAAGAGGATTGGTTAGCATTTATAAAAATAACAAAAAGTGGTGAATAAACACCACTTTCTTAGAAAAACTGAATTAACCTACTTATTGTTTTTTACGGTAAAGCATTGATAGCCGCTTCCAGTTGTGCTTGATTTCCTAACACAGTTTCTCCTAATGTGAAATTGTAAATATCACCATTTTGAACGGTAAAAGCTTTAATGGCATAGCGCCATTGTCCGTTATCTTCCGTTATAAAAATGGCGTGACACACTAATCCTATTGGAATTTGTCCATAATGTTCAGAAAATTGTTGTGTTGCAGTTAGATATCTATCAAATTTTGCTAAGCTGCTTCCTTGTCCATCATAATGTAAATAGATGGCAGAATTAGTTTGGTCATATCCAGCGGGAACAGTGGCTAATAATGTTGTTTTTGGTCTTGGGTCGTTATAAAAACGATCCACATTTGTCCATCCAAATCCAGGTAAAGTAGCATTGTAACTACCTTCGCCTTGACCGTTTGGTGGGATATTATTTACCCCAATTGCACCTGTAGGTCCCGGATCTGTCGCAATCCAACCAAGCATATTGGAAGTTGTTGTTGGCTCTTGTCCTGTCCAAAGTGTCATCGCAGCATTGGGTCCTCCCGTTAATGCCGTTGGAATTACTAATTGAATAGGAGTGACCGTTGTCAATTGAACGCCGCCTTGTGTAGCATTGATATAAAATTCGCCACCCGAAATAAGTAATGCCATTTGCCCGTTGGCTTGCATTCCCATGGTGGTTTTATCTGTAGTGAGCATTTTTCCACCATCAAATATTTCGCTGTATTGCACATCCACTAATCCAGTTACGGGGTTTCCGTTTTTTCTTAATCCAGTTCCGTTCAGTCTAATGGTGACACCTTTGGTTGAGGTAAATGTGGCCAATCCACTTTCGGCAGTCATTGTGAAG
>CAIWKX010000131.1 GCA_903913315.1 uncultured Bacteroidota bacterium
GCTTTCATCAGCGTTGGATTGTTCTGTAGTACGTTATGGCCATGTATCTTTACGTTAGCCGTAAGTGGCTTAGGAAAACACACCAGTCAAGGAAGTAGTTTCTTAATCATGATGATTATGGGTGGTGGTATTGTCAGTTGGCTACAAGGTACGGTTGCGGATGCCTTAGGCATTCAGTTCAGTTATATTATTGGTGTTATCTGTTTCCTTTATTTAGTATTCTATGCTTGGAAAGTAGGTGGTATCTTAAAAAGCCAAGGGATAGATTTTGATAAAAAGATTAGCGGAGGGCATTAGGGAGTTGGCAGTGGTCAGTGTTCAGTTGGCAGTGGTCAGTGTTCAGTGTTCAGTAATCAGTGTTCAGTTGGCAGTTAGGTATAGACTCCGAAAGAAGATGTTTCTTTCGGAGTTTTTTTATTTGATATTTATTTATTCCATTCTATTTTTCGGGAGAAATACATTACTGCTGCTAGGATGAAGAACAATCCAATACTTCCTACTAATAACGCATACTCTTCCAATTGAATGATTACATAAATGAAGGTATACAATATGGAAAGTGCTATTCCGATAAAGGTTGGAAACCTTTTATCTTTTAGAATGGAGATGGAATAGAGGGTGATCATTACGACAACAGATGTTCCAGCAATGGCATAGGCAAAGCCAAAACTACTATGTTCTGTAATGGATATCAATAAGGTGTAGAACATAATCAATGCAATTCCTACCATTACATATTGGAAAATATGAATGCTTATTTTACTAATGGATTGGATGAGGAAGAAGATGAGAAAGGTTAAGCCAATCACTAGAAATCCATATTTGGACGCGCGTTCGTTTTGTTGGTATTCATCTACTGGTGTTATGAAATCGACGGCAAATGCATATTTACTTAACTCCGGTAAGACTTCAAAGTTTTCTTGCGCAAAAGGGCGATTGAAATGCAATATTTTCCAAGTGGCATCAAATCCTTTGGAAGTAATCTTTTTGTCGTTTGGAATAAAATTGCCATTAAAATTGGGAGAAGCCCAATTGGAGTGCATTGTGGCATCTGTAGTTTTTCCGATGGGTACAATGCTGATTCGTTTGCTCCCGTTATAGGTGATGTTGATATTAAATTTTGTGTTTTTGATGGTGTTATAATCAAAGTAGCCCGTTTCTAAGGATTCCATGGAATCATTTGTTTTGTTTGTATGAATGGGTTCAAAGGTGAAGTTGTTATCACCTAATTTAATTTTAACTTCATCATTTACACTTTTTAGGTTGGTCGTTCTAATAATGATAGTGGCTTTATTCCATACTATGTTATCCTTAGGAATGTTCTTTTTGGCAAAATTGGGTTCGATGTAATTCCCAGTAAACTGCATTTTGGTGGTAAACACATTGGATTTGTAGTTACTGCGTTGTAATGGGGTTTTTATTTCTGCGGATGAGGTGTTGGTTAATTGTTCTGGAAAGAAAAAGGCATTTTCGATGCGTAAGGTGATAGGGTCTTTGTAGGGTATTTTTAATATGGGGCCATAAAAATAGACGCTTTCTCCCCATTTGGAAGTGGTTTCAGCGATTACTTCTTTTTGTCGGTTGCTTCTTTCTTTGATTAAGTCTTGCACGAAACTTAGTGGAATTAGGAGGACAAGGGTTAGGAGTCCGACCATAATCATTTTTGCTGTGGTGGATTGAAAGATACTTTGTGTTGTTTCTACTTCTTGATTTTCCATAATGAGTTGATTTTAAATTGTATTAAAAAGGTGAATTGTTTTTTACTGAATTGATAATTAGATAAAGATAGAGTAGTGCGATCGGGATATTGGACAGCAGTATCAAGAGTTTTACAGCTGTGTTTTCTCTTTCTTCTGGAATTGTTACCCATTGGTATAGCAGATTTATCAGCACAATACCATTGAAGAATATGGCAAAAATCACAAAGAAGAGCCCAGTAATTATGATACCCTCATTTTGAGGAAAGAGAAAAAATGCGCCTAAGAGTAGCGTTCCTATACAAAAGCAAGTTAAAGCTAGTTGGGTGGAGGGAGAGAATCGTTTAAAATCGTTTATTACTTCCATAATATTTTTTTGTTTTTATAGTAAATTAGTATGTAGAGAATCAAAATCAATGTGCCTAATTCCATCGTGAAAACATAAGCATCATAAAGAAGTAGGCAATTGAGGATGGAGTGTAGTAATTGTACTGGGTTGCTAAGAACGTCCCAGCTGTTAAAGCGCAGTATTCTTCCCAGGTATATTCCAAATGCGGAGGAGTAACAAATAATTATAAGAAAGCTGGTTGAGATTTTATTGGAATAGTTGGATATTAGTATTTTATGAATGTGGTTTAAGGAACTAATTCCAAGGTGGAACCCTGCGATTGTAAAGGTTGATAGTAGTATTGAATCAAATAAAAACTGACGGGTACTTGTATGGTGCAGGTGAACAAAATCAGTAATTAAATAGAAAGTATTTGGAATAAATAGAAACCAAATACAGAGTAACAATAGGTTTTTCCTGTTTTTTTTATTTATTATACTATCATTTTTGATTTGAATTGCAATGGCATAGGGGATTATTGCTAGAAATAGGTTCCAAAGTAAAAAAAGCAAATACATAGAATTCGTTAATTTTACACGAAGTAGTTCTAATATTACTGCAATTGTTGCAAGGACAATTACTTTTGCGTCGATCTTTTTGTTGAAGATTTGAAGTGAAATGTATTTATTCATAATTAAAAGTACTTTGTATTTCAAAGTTTATAGATAAAAAAATAGTTTTAACTTTTTGATATTAATTTTTCAAGTGCGTCAATATGGTCTTTGAAGGCTTTTTTTCCTTCTTTGGTAGCGATGTATCTCGTATTAGGTTTTTTGCCAATAAATTGTTTTTCGATCTGGATATAGTTTTCTGCTTCTAGTGCTTTGGTGTGCGAGGCGAGGTTTCCGTCGGTCACGCCTAGGAGTTCTTTCAGCATATTGAAATCGGCACTTTCATTCACCATCAATATGGACATAATCCCCAAACGAATTCGGTGATCAAAGGCTTTGTTTATGTTTTGTATGATGGTTTTCATAATTTTTTGTCACCGATGGACTTGGGCAAAGTTACTTTAATTTCTATCGTATTTAAAATACATTTTAGTTCCGTAAATAATATGGCATACCCCAAATCCGAGTGCCCAAAACAACAAGCCATACCCCATGAAATAAGTTGCCAAGAGCCCTAGAATGATTAGTGTTATGCCTAGATATTTCACATCTCTAAAGGTATGTTTGCTTGCATTCACACAACCCAAACCATAAAACAAAAGTGTGATTGGCGCTATGATTCCATAGTATTCTTTTTGTAGTAACAGCAAGGCAAATATACCGCCTGTGATTAAGGGAATTCCGAAGCTTATTAGTAAACGCTTTGAGGATTCATTCCAAAGACTTTCATTTTGTTTTTTTGCTTTAGAGGCGCTTAACAGTATACCGGATACTATTGATAAAATGATTACAGTAAAGGCTACTACGAATAATTTTGTAGTTATTTCTTGTTCCGTTACCGTGTACGTTTCACGACTTATTTCGTAGCCAATTTTATTGTAAGCGGGAAGCATACTGTTGGCTATACCAGCACCTATTAAGGCATAGATACCAGCGAGTATGCCTGATAAGCCACTTAGAGAAAGAAACTGTGATGATTTAGACATCATTTGTTTGATGTCTTGTATGTCTTTTAAATAATCTTTTGCTTCCATATTAAAGTACTTTGAATCGCAAAGTAAAGTAAATAAAATTGTCAAACCAAAACATTTTTGATTTATTTTTGGAGTAAATTAAAATATTATGAAGAAAGTTGCCTTTTTATTGCTGTTGCAATCCACCGTTTTGTTTTCACAAATCAGTAATGAAGACATGTTGAAACAGATTTACAAGA
>CAIWKX010000132.1 GCA_903913315.1 uncultured Bacteroidota bacterium
AGAAACACCAAATTCGCATTGGCTTTGCTTTTAATAGGCATAGCAATTTCTTGTAAACAATCTGAAAAAGTAGAAGCCGCCTCTGACATTACTAAATCAGTAGCTGCTGATAGTACAAGAGTAATTTCATCATCTGCAGCAGTACAACCCAAGAACAGCCCTCGAAAGTTTGTGAGAACCGCCGATATTAAGTTTAAAGTAAAAAACGTTGCCAAATCCACTGGAATAATAGAAGATGCTACTACAAGATTTGGCGGATTTGTAACTTACACCAATCTCCAAAGTACCATTAACAATGAAGACCGCACAAAAGTGAGTCCTGATAGTACTTTGGTTACCACAAAATATACTGTTGAAAACAGCATGACAATTAGAGTTCCCAATACGCTACTGTAATTAAAACTATAGCGCACCAAATAGGCTTTTTAAATTATCGTGTGATTAAAGCCGACGATGTCACATTGCAAATGCTTTCCAATACAATGGCACAGCAAAGAATTACTTCAACTGAAAAAAGAATTGCTACAGCTATTGATACTAAAGGCAAAAAGCTAAATCAAGTAATTAGTGCCGAAGAAAATTTATACGCCAAAAAAGAAGCTAATGATGCTAAAACATTAGAGAATTTATCCCTAAAAGACCAAGTAAACTTTAGCACCTTAACCTTACTTATCTATCAAGACCAAACGGTAAAACAAGAAATGATTGCTAATGAAAAAAGTATTAATGCCTACCGACCAAATATTGGTTTACAAGTTTGGGACAGCATTAAAACGGGATGGTTTGTATTAGAAAACATCATTTCGTTTGCAGTGTTATTGTGGCCATTTGCACTTATCGGAGTTTTAGGATTCTTTGGATTCAAAAGGTTCTTGAAAAAATAACTCTTGAAAACTTTGTTGATAAACCACTCATTTGCAGTGGTTTTTTTATTTTAAAAAGCGCTTATCTTTGATACACTAACCAATTAAAACTTTTAAATTATGAAAATTGCAACTATTATTGTTCGATCGCTTGTAGGTTTACTATTATTGTTTGCCTCAATCTCTTATTTTTTTCATTTAATTCCGGAACAAGAACAAACTGGAAATATGAAAATCTTTAGTGATGGAATAAAAGCATCCGGGTATTTAATGACTTTAACTAAGGTAGTAGAACTTCTTTGTGGTTTATCATTTGTAAGTGGCAAATTCATAAAATTATTTGCCATTATTTTAGTTCCTGTTACCTTGAATATTTTATTAATAAATATTTTCATGATGCCCGAAGGAATTCCTATAGCAGGTGCTTTATTTATTGGTAACTTGTTCCTGATTTATACTAATTGGGATAGCTACAAAGGAATTTTTACTGCGTAACTATTTTATAAAAAAAGGAAACCCGCACTAAAGGCGGGTTTCTTAGTATATAAGATTTTGATTACACGTGTAAGGCTCTATTATCAGTAGCCGCTAAAGCCGCTTCCTTAATAGCTTCCGCAAAAGTTGGATGTGCGTGTGACATTCTTGAAATATCTTCTGCACTGGCTCTAAATTCCATTGCGGTTACGGCTTCTGCAATTAAGTCGGCACAACGTGCCCCAATCATGTGAACACCAAGAACCTCATCGGTTGTAGCATCCGCTAAGATTTTTACAAATCCATCAATATCACCACTTGCACGAGCTCTTCCTAAAGCTTTGAATGGGAAACTTCCTGCTTTATAAGCAACACCATCCGCTTTCAATTGCTCTTCTGTTTTTCCAACAGCTGCCACTTCTGGCCACGTATAAACTACACCCGGAATCAAGTTATAATCAATGTGAGGTTTTTGTCCTGCTAAAATTTCAGCAACCATAACTCCTTCTTCTTCAGCTTTATGAGCTAACATGGCTCCTCGAACAACATCTCCAATAGCGTAGATGTTTGGAACATTCGTTTGTAAATGGTCGTTTACTTCAATTTGTCCTCTATCCGTCAACTTCACTCCAGCTTTATCGGCATTCAATCCGTCTGTGTAGGGACGACGTCCTACTGATACTAACGAATAATCCCCTTCTAAAGTAATTATTTCTCCTTTAGTATTTTCCGCTTTAACGGTAACTGTTTTTCCTTTGCGGTCAACCGATTGTACTTTGTGAGACGTATAGAATTTCATTCCTTGTTTTTTCAACACTTTAGTCAATTCTTTCGAAAGACCTGCATCCATACCCGGAATGATTCTGTCCATAAATTCTACCACAGAAACCTCAGCACCAAGACGAAGATATACTTGTCCTAACTCGATACCGATAACACCACCACCAATAATCACTAAATGTTTAGGAACTTCCGGTAATTTTAATGCTTCTGTAGAAGTGATAATTCTTTCTTTATCTAATTTAATGAATGGCAAACTTGACGGTTTAGAACCTGTGGCAATAATAATATTTTTAGCTTCAATGGTTTCTGAAGTTCCGTCTACTTTGGCAATAGCCACATGAGTAGCATCTACAAAAGAACCTAATCCTTCAAAAACAGTTACTTTGTTTTTGTCCATTAAGAACTTAACACCACCACTGGTTTGGTCAACTACCGCTTGTTTGCGAGCAATCATTTTCTCTAAATTCACTTTTACTTTTCCCGAAACTTCAATTCCATGATCGGCAAAGTGTTGCAATTCTTCATAATGATGTGAAGAAGACAACAACGCTTTTGATGGAATACAACCTACATTAAGGCAAGTTCCTCCAAGAGTCGAATATTTTTCTATGATTGCAGTTTTAAAACCTAATTGGGCACAACGAATAGCTGAAACATATCCGCCTGGTCCCGAACCTATGATGACTACGTCAAATGAACTCATATTATATATTTTTTTGTGTGTGTTTACAAATAGTGATGCAAAATTACGAATGTTTTTTGGTATTTTAATTGATACAACAAAGTTTTCAAAAGTAATTTATTTCTGAATAAAATCATTCAACTGTCACTACTTTAATAGGTGACCAAAAAACCTCTAAAACCCTTGATATACAAAGAAAACGATTTCGTAGATTTATTTATTTTATGACAATTATCAGTTTAATTAGTTACTATAAATTGGAACTTTGATTTATCAAATTGATGCATTTAATACAATAAAAAGAACTAAAAATTTGAGTCATGAAAAATATTAAAATTATTCAAGAATTACACGAATTAGGCATTACTGGTTATCATGAAGTAGTTTACAATCCTACTTATGAAGAATTATTTCAAGCTGAAACATCTCATTTAAGAAAAGGCTATGAAAAAGGTGCCGTTACAGAATCTGGTGCTGTAGCTGTAAAAACTGGAGTATTCACTGGTCGTTCTCCCAAAGATAGATATATAGTAAAAGACGATATCACCAAAGACACTATCTATTGGGATGATAAAGTAAACTTTCCAACCACGCAGGAAGTATGGAGTGAATTGAAACATTTGGTTTTAAAACAACTTTCAGCTTCTAAAAAATTATATGTCGTGGATGCATTCTGCGGCACAAACAAAGACACTCGATTGAAAGTACGTTTTGTTATGGAAGTAGCGTGGCAAGCCCACTTTGTAACTAATATGTTCATTCGCCCTTCAATTTATGAATTAGAAAACTTTGGGGAGCCTGATTTTATTGTAATGAATGGTTCTAAAACAACCAATCCGAATTGGGAGGCACAAGGCTTAAATTCTGAAAACTTTGTTTTGTTCAATCTGACTGAAAAAATTCAAATTATTGGTGGTACTTGGTACGGAGGTGAAATGAAAAAAGGAATGTTCTCAATGATGAACTACTATCTTCCCCTTAAAGGAATGGCTTCTATGCACTGCTCTGCAAATGTTGGTGAAAAAGGCGATGTTGCAATCTTTTTCGGACTTTCTGGAACTGGTAAAACTACTTTGTCTGCCGACCCTAAACGTTATTTAATTGGTGATGATGAACATGGTTGGGATGATAATGGTGTCTTTAACTTTGAAGGTGGTTGTTATGCTAAAGTAATTGATCTTTCTGAAGAAAATGAACCTGATATTTGGAGAGCCATCAAACGTGATGCCTTGTTAGAAAACGTAGTGGTGAATGAATATGGTGAAGTAGATTATTACGATCATACTATCACTGAAAACTCACGTGTTTCTTATCCAATATATAACATTAACAAAATTGTGCTTCCTTCTAAAGCAGGACATGCTAGCAAAATTATTTACTTGTCTGCTGATGCTTTTGGTGTATTGCCTCCCGTATCAATCTTAGATGAAGACCAAGCACAATACCATTTCTTATGCGGATTTACCTCTAAACTAGCGGGGACTGAAAGAGGAATTACTGAACCTCAACCCTCTTTCTCTCCTGCTTTTGGTGAAGCGTTCTTAACCTTACATCCAACTATGTATTCTAAAACATTGGTGGCTAAAATGAAAGAACATAATGCTAAAGCGTATCTAGTGAACACAGGATGGAATGGAACTGGAAAACGCATTTCTCTTAAAAACACACGTGCGATAATCGATGCTATCATTGATGGAAGCATTGAAAAAGCAGAAACAGTAAAAGTGCCTTTCTTGAACTTAACTGCTCCAAAAACATTGGCTAATGTAGATGCTATTTTGGATCCAAGAACTACTTACAAAGATGTAGCAGAATGGGAAACTAAAACTAAAAAATTAGTAGCATTGTACAACAAAAACTTTGAACAATATACTACTACTGAAGAAGGCAAACGTTTAGTGGCCGCCGGACCAAGTTTATAATTTTTTAATAAGCCACTATTATCATTATATTAGTGGCTTATTATTTTAATTCCACAGCGAATGAAATCAAATCTTATTGATTACGACAAAGAAGCGAATGAAACTCTAGAAGTTCTAGCTGAAATCGTGGTATTACTTCATTCTAGTGGTACACACAATGCTCGTATCACTAGAAATATTGAGCGCATTGCCAAAGGATTGGACTATAATGTAGAATTAGTATTAACGTTTAATGGTATTGTTATTTCTATTTATAAAGACAATGCACAAAAAAAATACACGCTCTCCAAAAGTATTACCTTAAAAGGAATCAACTTCGAAACGGTTTCTGAAATCAGTATATTATCATGGGATGTTTTAGAGAATAGAATTTCTTTAGAGAAAATAAAATCAATTTTAAAAGGCATAAAACAAAAAACAGTTTATCAAAAATTGTCACTTTATAGTTTTCTTTCTTTAGCCAGTGCAGCATTATGCCTTTTGTTTAATGGTGATGGATTGGAGGCTTTGATTGCTTTTATTGCTACTTTTATTGGTTTTGGGTTGTTGCGCTTTTTTAAATCTCAAAGTTACAATACGTTTTTCTCCATCTTTTTGGTAACCGTCGTATCCGTTTCAACCATACATCTATTAGGAGCTCTATTTAATATAAGAGTAGTAGAAGCACTCGCTGTTTCTGTCTTGTATTTAGTTCCTGGCGTGTTTTTAATCAATTCGTTTATTGATTATCTTGAAAGTTTTATTGAAGCAGGGAGTTCCAAATTGATTTACAGTTTTCTTATTATAGCAGCCATTGCCAGTGGTTTCTTCTTCTCTAATTATTTGTTTTCAAAAATAGGATCTTGCACCACAATTTGCGATATATCCTCATTACAAAACAATATAACCTTCTATTCGCAGCATTTTGGATTGGCTTTAATGATTTCAAAATTTATTTTAGGAGGCATCACTTCGCTTGGATTTGCAATACTTTTTAATACCCCTAAGCGAGCACTTTGGGTTGTTTTTCTTTTAGGAGGATTAGGGTTCTTGATGAAATATTATCTGAACATAGAATTGAATTTTGTACAAATACTTGCGGTGTTTTGTGCTTCCTGTTTTGTTGGAATTTCTGGAATGTACTTTGCGCATCGTACTCACACACCTCCTCTAGTATTTACTATTCCAGCAGTTATCAATATGATACCAGGGCTATTGAGTTATAAATTTATGGTGGGAATGATTGATTGGATAATGGAACCCAACGGGAATCAACAAAGTGTAGCAGAGGTTATTCAAACCTTTAGTTTTGGAATATCTGCTATATTTATTGTCTTTGCATTGGCATTTGGTGTTGCTATTTCAGTTATTGTTTTTAAAAATCATTCTGTAAAAGGAAATGATTTGAACCGATTGATAGAATTGTACTTTCAAAAAAAGGAGAAAAACTAGAAATTCTGTTTCTTTATTAAATAAAAAAACACTCGTGAAGAATTGTCTTCACCGAGTGTTTTTTTTTATGCAATTCCTTTATTAATGCTTAACTAAAATTTTAGATACATTAGTTCCTGAATTGGTATGTAGGATTGCAAAATACAAACCATCACTTAAAGAGCTTGTTATAATTTGAGTTGAATTAGAACCAATCACTGCAATATAATTTTCAGAATAAACCAATTGCCCAAAACTATCTCTTACTTCTATGCCTACACTAGATGCCTGATCCGACCAGAAAGTAAGTGTGGTACTCTGATTGGCAGGATTAGGATAAATAATTAATGAAGGTGTTTCAAAAAAAGCTGGTATTGACCATTGATTAGTTGTGATTGTTGCTGTACTGCAAACTGTTTCTACTTGCCATGTATAATATAATCCAGCAATTAAGCCATTAATTGCAACACTATTGGTATTAGAAGTCACAGTAGAATATGTTGTTGTAGCGCTATTTACTGGTTTATAACGAACAATATATAAAAGAGCTCCATTGACAGCATTCCAACTAAGAACTGCACTTGTTTGGCTTATATTAGTGGATAGTAATCCTGTCGGAGCATTACATGTTGCCGACGTGCAAGCCAATGTTGTAAAGGTACCTGATGTTGACCATGGGCTTACATTTGTAGTTCCAGCCGAAGTGTTAGCACAAACCAATTGTGCTTGCCATTCATAAACCGTTCCACAGGTTAGATTACTCAATTGATGTGGCAAAGTAACATTGTTAATAGTAGTCCAAGTAGCGGTACCACTTACATGGTATTGAAGATTGAAAGTACCCGTGTTGGTTGATGTTGGTGATAAATATAAATACGCACCCGTTTGACTCACATTAGTGGCCGATAATCCAGCTGGCGCATTGCAAGCTGGAGGCGTACAAGCCAATGTTGTAAAGGTACCTGATGTTGACCATGGACTCACATTTGTACTTCCAGCCGAAGTGTTAGCACAAACCAATTGCGCTTGCCATTCATAAACCGTTCCACAGGTTAGATTACTCAATTGATGTGGCAAAGTAACATTGTTAATAGTAGTCCATGTAGCGGTACCACTTACATGGTATTGAAGATTGAAAGTACCCGTGTTGGTTGATGTTGGTGATAAATATAAATACGCAC
>CAIWKX010000133.1 GCA_903913315.1 uncultured Bacteroidota bacterium
ATTGATCAAAACCAACGCTAGAGGCTTTAGAAGTTTCGAGAGTTATAGAACGAGAATTTTGTTTCATTGTGGAAAACTGGATTTGAGTATCTAGGTAATAATCACAGTGAATTTAACGAAGAACCGTTTTTTTATTATTGAATGTTTAATCTTGCCACTATTATTATTTCAATTTTTCTTGACATAAAAAATAATTGTTAATTTCTATGTATAAACTAATTAAATACTACGTAAAAAAAATTACCCCTCTATTCTTGATTGAATTATATGCAATCAAGAATAGGAACTTGAAATTCATTGGTCATTACCAGTCTTGGAATGTTGCTAAATATCAATGTAAAGGTTACGATGATCCTAAGTTGTTTCAAAAAATATTAGATTCCTGTTTAAAGGTGAAAAATGGAGAAGCTAAATGGGAAAGGGATTCTGTGCTTTTTAATGAGATTGAATTTAATTGGCCACTTTCAACAGTTTTGATGTGGTGCGCTAGTTTAAACTCAAATAAGATTAATTTAGTTGACTTCGGAGGATCCTTGGGAACGGCGTATTTCCAAAATCTAATATTTTTGAATCACTTGGATAATCTAAAGTGGAACATTATTGAGCAAAATATTTTTGTAAACGCTGGAAATGAGCATTTTAAAAGTGACAGACTAAGATTCATTACAGATTTTAATGAAATTAAAAGCGAGAAAATTGATTTCATTTTGTTCGGAAGCTCTTTGCAGTATCTAGAAGATCCTTATAAACATTTTCTCTACAGTATGTCTCTAAAACCTGGTTTCATAATGATTGACAAAACACCATTCAGTGAACTAGATTGGGATGTTATCAGTAAACAAGTTGTATCTAAAAATATTATTGAAAGTAGTTATCCAATTCATATATTTAGCTTAGCAAAATTTCTAAAAATAATAGAGCAAGACTGGCAGATTATTTCGATATGTGATGCCGATGAAGTCCAACTAACGTCCTGTGGTTTAAAGTTTACTTTTAAAGGAATTATTTTAAAAAGAAAGTAAGGGCTAATATGGAAAACTATGTAACACTTCTCGATAGTTATTTTTTACCACAAGGAATTGCACTCCATAAATCCATGGTCAGGAGGATTATAAACTTTAAACTTTGGATTTTGTGTATGGATGAAGAGTCATTTGAGCTTTTAAAAAAAATAAATTTACCAATGGTGGAGTTATTAAATTTAAAAGATTTTGAAAATGAAGAACTTTTATCAATAAAGAAAAAAAGAAAAATTAATGAATATTGCTGGACTCTAACCCCCTTTTTGCCAGATTTTGTATTTGGTATGGATTCAACACTTGAAAGGGTTACATATATTGATGCAGATTTATGGTTTTTAAAAGATCCGAAAGAAATTTTTCTGGAATTTGAGAAATCATATAAAAATATTTTGATAACAAGCCACTCCTACAACGCTAAATATGATCAGACCTATAAGTCGGGTAGATTTTGTGTGCAATTCATTATCTTTAACAAATACAAAAGTCAATATATTAGAGATTGGTGGAAGTCGAAGTGTATAGAATGGTGTTTTGATTATTATGAAGATGGTAAATTAGGGGATCAAAAATATTTAGACTCATGGCCTAATTTATTCTACGATGACGTTCACATATTAGAACAAAAAAATTTCGCCTTGGCACCTTGGAATTGTCAGGTGTATCCATATGGAGAAGCAGTTTTTTTTCATTTTCAAGGACTTCGTATTTCATCAAAAACTACGATTAGTATTGGCTTGTATGAATTTCCACAAGTGGTTATAGAAAATTTATACTTGCCTTATTTTAGTGATTTAAAATCCAGTATTGAGTTAATGTGCGAACACAACTTTAGATTCATTGTTCAAACAAATAGAATTACTATTTTTAAAAAGATCAAAAATATTTTATATTTAATGAAATATTTTATAATTGAAAAATTTAGATCCGGAGAATTAAAATTTTGATGTTAGATTATCTTAAATAAACCGATGGTAACATTGACATTGTTAAATTACTACTTATTTCATTCGAACGTAAAGATATTCATTGATAGCTTACTATCTTCTCGTAAACTATATTGACTTTGCAGCCTAAAAAATTCAACGTAGTATTTCTAGTTGACGAAACTGAACTTTTTAATCACCACTCCATTATTGTTTAACAAGTTGGAAACCTTCCCATATTCCTGCTAGCACGATTGTCAGGATGATCTTTCGCTTCTTCTGAAATTATGTAATGACCCACTGAATTCCTGCTCAGGTCATAGTAAGGGAAGGATTATGAAATGAGTACAGTTATGGAAGAAGAAACCAAGAGATGGACAGCGAAGAGAAAGGCTGCTCTGGTGGTGGAGATCATTCAAGCCAATACTACTATTGCAGAAGCGAGTCGGGCCTTTGACATTGCGCCATCTGAAATTGAGGATTGGGTAGATGAAGTGCCATCGGTGGTACAGCAACCCAACGAGCGCTGGTCTACAGATCTTTGCCGGGTCTGGGCTGGTCGGGATGGCTGGGCAAGCCTGGCCATCGTGATTGATTGCTGTACCCGAGAGATCTTGGGTTGGCATC
>CAIWKX010000134.1 GCA_903913315.1 uncultured Bacteroidota bacterium
ATCCTCAATCATGCATTTTTTTTCTTTTATTACCAATAGTGGCTATTAGAATCATTCCGCTAACTGGGGGAATCAATTAAATGTAAAATTCTACTCCAGTTTTCAGGATCATATCTCCCGTTCTCCTTTTCAACTAGTATTATTTTTTTAGTAACTGCAAGTAATTCATAGGCATCTTCTTGATCATTAACAATGCTATCCATCAAATATAGTCTCACTTGTGCACGAAAATACTCTCTTTCAATACTATCTATTTCTTCTTGATCTTGTGCCATACTCAACTTGGCTTCATATAATTTTTCATCAAGAACCGAATCTTCAAATTCCTCAATTATCGTACTAAAATTTTGTAAAATAGGAATTTCCCTTGTGTTAATTCCATTTTCGTCGGCAAGTTCTCTGAGTAGTAATTCAAATTCTCTTAAAATATCAGGCTGTTCCATTAAAGGCATTGTCTCTATCCAATCCATCAAAGGATCATTCTCATCATTTTCATTATCAAAATCATAATTTAATACAATTTCTAATATTTTTTCTCTGTATTTCATAACACTACATTTAAAAATTTAAAAAAGGAAATATTTATTTACTAAGTAATGTCTATCCTCTTACCACTATAGTAATCTCATCACTCCAATGACCGGTTTCATTGCCGTCCCAAACATAAATGGCTTTGTATTTCCAAATTGCACTGGTGTTGGGCTCGGGCAAAGCACTCGGGTCATTAAACTTGCTTTTAAATGCAGTTCCCAACACAGTATATCCGTCACCTGTGTCTTTGTAAATCACCAATCCATTGTATTCTTTTTTAATATACGACAAGATTGGACGTCCTACATTCATTTTTATTTTTAAAACCGGTTTGCCCAATTTCGGATCAAAGGGCGAATGATGAGATTCTATCCCCAATTCAGTACCAATCGATTTGGTGTAGTTAGCACTATTTTTAGCTTTTCCTGCCGCTTGTCGAAAACGCAATTGAATGTTGGCTACAACTATTGATGGAGCAACACTAAATTCAGGCACTTTTGGAAATTCATTAATGAACTCATTTTTGTTTCCTTTTCGCAATAATAATTTAAATTTGGTATAATCTTGCGCAAACTTTTGCACCGAAATATCCACATCCATACAATAGTCCCAAGCATCACAGTCTTTTTTCATGGAACTTACCTCTTCAGCAGTGAACCCTAACAAAGCAGGATTGGCTGCAATTACATTGTAAAAATTACGATACTGAATTCCAAACAGTATGTCGTTTACTTGAATAAAACTTTTTGTCATTTTTTTTTCTTTATTAATTAGTACTTTTTTTTGAACGTTTATGCAGTAACAGTGGTATTAATTCAATTTTTATACTTGACACAGTTTATTGAGCATACTCGAATCTAAAGCCTATCGAACAATTGCAAAAAGCTTGTCCGACGCTAAAAGTGCTACTATTGGCAACCCACATTAATTTTGCAACTGTATTTAAATTGCTTCAATTTAAAAATTGTGGCTATATGCTAGAAGCAAGTACCAATCAACAATTGCATAAAGCCATCA
>CAIWKX010000135.1 GCA_903913315.1 uncultured Bacteroidota bacterium
AAAGCTTTTCCCTAGAACCATACATGCTGTGACATTGGAAGGCTTTCTTATAAAGCTAACTTTGTTTGTCTTCGGATTACAATTAAACAAATCTATTAACTAGCAACTTGAATTAATTAATACTCTGTTATACTCCCAGAGAAAATCTGGGGCTTCATATCTGATGGCTTCTCGCATCGTATAAGACGTCGCCAAATTGCGACGCGTTTCAATTTGAGTATTTCCACCAAAATACCGACTCAAAATTGGGTTTATCGGTCTAAGAAATTCAGCTACTAGGGTAAACTTTTCACGTTGTACCTTTTGTTTAGGAGTTGCCGGTCTAGAACTTTTTCGAGGCTTACTCCGCATTACATCCTTGCCACGCCACTTGGCACCTACTACTGGTCCTACCTTGCCAGAAAAGGCACCGATAATTCCTTTGTCATAAATTCCCATGGTTTCATTTTTTTAATGGGTTAAACAATCCTTTAACGTTTACTGATGTGTGCACTCAATCAACAAGCCAAAGATAATCACAAAATCATTACAAAATTTTTAATGCACTGAATTGCAGACATTTGAAATAAAATAAATGAATTTGAAACCCTTTGCAATCCACTGAAAATAGTTGAAAGGATTTGAAAGGGTTTGAAAAGAAATGATGCCTTTTGAAAGGTAATGATGCCTTTTGCATTCCCTTGCATAAAATTGACCGGTTTTGAATGATTAACGGGCTAAAATGGGGGTTTTGTTCGTAGCATGTTCGTAGCATGTTCCTGCTTTGTTCGCAAAAGAGGGGTGTTTTGCGAACAAAGCAGGAACAAAGTACGAGGAAAGTACGAATAAGGTACGACGAAATTAGGAAGGAGTGGGCCGTATTCCGTATTCAGCAATTGTGTTCTACAGAATTGTTGGTGATTCACTAATAAGTAGGCATTACGATGTCATTTATTTCAAGCGTAATGCCTTTTATAGACAAAAGAAAACTAGGTGCATGTGCTTATATAAGCAGGCATTTCAGAGTAGCTGAAAAAAGAATTCAAGCAAGGCATCATTACAGACACAGAAAATCTATAACAAATGGGCGTTAAATATTTTAGTTTCTACCGATTTGGTGAAGAAACTCTCGGGAAAAAAATATTTGTTTCCGATGATTTTATAAGGGATTTTCTTCTCTTTTCGGTAGCGCCACAAAGTACTATCGCTGATGTTTAATAGCTTTTTTACCTCATGAGCATCCAACCATTTTTCAACTTTTGCTTTTTCTTGTAAATGGCTAATGATTTTTTCTAACTCTTCAAGACGTTTTAGAAGTGCTTTTTTTGATTTCATGGCGTATAGTTTTAAGGTTCATATATAGTTATATTCGTTTTTTTGGCGTTGAATAATTAAGGTCTCTTTAGCGGTATAAATCAGACTAAGGTCTTTTTTGTACGCTCTAAAAGACAAAGTTAATTGATTCTTAGCAGAATAGAAAGTCAAACTTATTCACAATTGACTGATTTTTTTAACAAAAAAAGAGACTCCCTTAATTTGTATAACAAAATCCTTTGTGCCTTTGCGAATAAAAAACAATCCACAACCTCATTCAAACGAAACCTTTTGTTGCTTTTGTATTTAAAAAATAGTCTTCATCTTGCTATCCTCACCAAAGACTCAAAAACACTAAAACAGAATAATTATCTTTACTATCTTTGCAAAAACAAATACACAATGTCATCTTTTTATAAACTAAACGTTAAAGAAGTAAAACGCGAAACACCTAGCGCCGTTTCTGTTCTCTTCAATATTCCAACCGAATTACAAGCGGCCTATAAATTCACAGCAGGTCAATACATAAATTTAAAATTAACCCTTGACGGAAAGGAAATACGTCGTGCTTATTCCATCTGTTCTTCGCCCAACAGCAACGAATTGCGCATCGCCATTAAAGCGGTTAAAAACGGAAACTTTTCTAAGTTTGCTAACGACAATTTAAAAGCGGGAGACCTCCTTGAAGTAGGACAACCCGAAGGTAAATTTACTTTTGAACCCAGTGCCGACAGACAAAAAAACTATGCGGCCTTCGCAGCAGGAAGCGGAATAACTCCGATAATGTCAATCCTTCAATCGGTTTTAGAAAACGAACCAAATAGCTCTTTTGTTTTAGTTTACGGAAACAAAACCCCTGAAACTACTATCTTCCACAACCAATTACACCAATTGCAATTAAAATATGTGGGGCGTTTCTTTGTGCATTATGTATACAGTCAAGCCAAAGTAGAAAATGAACTTTTTGGTAGAATAGATAAATCCAACATCAATTTTGTGTTGAACAACAAACACAAAGAAAAAGAATTTGATAAGTTCTATTTATGTGGTCCTGAAGAAATGATAAATCTGTCAACAACCGTTTTAAAAGAACACAACGTTGCGGATAAAAACATCAAATTCGAATTGTTTACTACATCATCTATTGAAAATACCGAAGCGAGTACTCATGAGGGTCACACTAAAATTACCATTTTAGTAGACAGTGAAGAAACCACTTTTGAAATGAGTCAGAAGCAAACTTTATTAGAAGCGGCTTTAAAACAAGGTATCGATGCCCCTTACTCTTGTCAGGGAGGTATTTGTAGTAGTTGTTTGGCTAGAATTTCTAAAGGAACTGCCGAAATGAAAAAGAATTCCATTCTAACAGACAAAGAAGTAGCGGATGGTTTAATCTTGACCTGTCAAGCGCATCCAACATCAAGTGAAATCTTTGTGGATTTTGATGATATATAATTAATTGGGAGTTTTCAGTCGCAGTTTTCAGACACTGCTAACTGCGACTGAATACTGAACACTACTTTCTCTACAGAAATCGTTCGCATAGCGTCTTCATAACCGGATACTTTTTTATCGCCATAGACAGAAGTGGGCAATAAAGGATATTGTGTTCTGTCCGCAACCAGACAATTTTCTATAGGTTGATTATAAGGAATAAAACCAGCGTAGGGATGCGTAGCACCCCAAAGTGTAATGGTTTTTACACCATACATGGCAGCTAGATGTCCATTGCCACTATCCATGGAAAGCATTACATCTAAATTGGATATAAGTTGAAGTTCTTCTTCGAAAGATATGACTTTAGTAAAGTTATAGACATTTTCAAGTCCTGCTGCCATTTTATCCAACAAAACCTTTTCGTGTTTGCCTCCTCCAAAAAGAGCAATCTTAATCGATTTATCTTTAGCCAATGCCGTGATCACTTGCTGCATTAAATCTGAAGGATAGGTTTTACTTTTATAATGGGCAAAAGGGGCTATTCCAATCCATTTGCCATTTTTATTGCCTATAATTTCTTTTACTTTTTCCGAGACTTCCAATCGTTCTAAAAAAACGGGAGTACTCATATCTAAGTGATATCCTAACTTTTTAAAAGTAGCTACATGTCTTTCAATCATAGACTTTAAAGGTTTAAAGTCTTTATCCTTTAGGCTTGTTAACGCTTTCTTTTCTTCTCTCCCTTTATCGGTATATGCTACCATGCCTCCAAACTTAGAAAACAAATATCGGAGTATCTTAGAGCGGAGCACATCGTGTAAATCTGCAATTACCTCAACATCGTTTTCTTTTAAATCCTTATACAATCTATAAATGCCTAGAAGCCCTTTATGTCTGTGACGCGTGTGCGCAGACATGAAAGATACGTTGGGAATGGTTTTAAAAAAAGGTTTGTAAAAAGGCCTTGAAACCACGGTTACTTCCACTGTTGGATATTGTTTTACCAAAGCTAAAATAACAGGTACGGTCATGGCAACATCGCCCATGGCAGATAGTCGAATGACGGCTATATGTTTCCCTTTATGAAGCAAATTACTGTAGAATTATTTCTTGTTTTGATACAAAACAGGGTTCAAATCATCATCATTGTACATTTTCATTTGTTTGTACACTTTCATGAATTTATCTCCGTTTTCAATATCGGTCAATAAATCATCGATTGCCGTTGACAAGTCTGTTCTTTGTTCTAAAAGCACATTTAATTTTTCTTGACATTTATCGCGATGCTCTTGAGAAGCTGCTGCACGATTTACTTCTTCTGTCATGTGATATATTTTCAATGCCAAAATAGACAATCTATCAATAGTCCAAGCGGGACTTTCGGAATTAATTTTTGCCGTTAACTTCACAGCAACATGAGCATATTGTTTTAAGAAATAACTGTCGATATATTCAACCATATCCGTACGCTCTTGATTCGAAGCGTCAATTCTTCTTTTTAAGCTCAAAGCCGCTACAGGATCTATTTGTGGGTCACGTATAATATCTTCAAAATGCCATTGAACGGTATCAATCCAATTTTTAAAATACAATAAATGTTCGATTTTATCTTTTGGATAAGGATTGTTAATAGGTTGGTCTACATTATCATAAACATGATAATCCTTGATACTTTGTTCAAATATAGAATAGGCAAATTTTGAAAACATATTGATACATTTTATTTTATTTCATACAAATTGACCCAAAGGTCTCGAGTGCAAAGATAGTTTTTATACTTTTACATAAACATACAAAATAGTCGTTTTATGCAAATTCATTACATTTCTGAAAACAACAGTATTCTTAATCATTTTTTGGCTCAAATACGTGATGTCACTATTCAAAAAGACAGCATGCGCTTCCGAAAAAACATGGAGCGTATTGGTGAAATCATGGCGTATGAATTGAGCAAAACATTAGAGTATAAAGCCATTGATGTGCAAACGCCATTGGGGATAAAACACACCACCACCATTGCAGACAATGTCGTTCTTTGTTCTATTCTTCGCGCAGGATTGGCATTACACCAAGGATTTATGAATGTGTTTGATACTGCTGAAAACGGATTTGTATCGGCCTATCGTCATCATCCAAATAATGATGATTATTTTGAGATTTTAGTAGAATACCAAGCCGCACCCTCTTTTGAAAATAAAAACTTAATTCTTATTGACCCAATGTTAGCCACAGGGCAATCTATGGTGGCGGTATTGAACAAACTACACTTGGAGCAAAAGCCTAAAGAAATTCATTTGGCTGTTGTAATTGCTGCTCCCGAAGGCATTGCCTATTTACAAGAAAATCTTCCCAACAATTGTCACTTGTGGGTAGCCGCCCTTGATGAAAAACTAAACGAAAAAAACTACATCATTCCAGGGCTGGGCGATGCTGGCGATTTAGCGTACGGAAGTAAATTATAATTGCGAAAAGAAACAGAAAAACCCACAAGCAATAGCAATAAATAAAATGATTTCTTGCTGTAATTTAAGCTGCAAATACTCTATAGTATTGGTTGCCATAATGGCCATTGGTAAAAAAGTAAACACCAAAACCTCATTACTCTTATTGGTAGAAATTAAGAAAATTATTATCCCTATTAAAGTAGTAAAAACTACTTTTTTATAGGATGCTTGAAGATTTAATGGCTTACCTGTAAGTGAAAAAATAAATGGGAAAATAAAAAATAGCACAAAAACAGTATACATTGAAAAGGCTATATTTTGATATTTATTACTAAAATAGTCCAGTTGAAAGTTGATGGTTTCCGATTGTAAATAGGTGTTTATAGCGGTTTTGTCTATCGCTAAAGCATAGAAGATAAAAATTGTGGCAGTAACAAAAAAGGCGATAAAAGGAACCAACCAATTTCTATAATCTCGAGATACGTGAAATAGAATAGAAATATAAACTACGATTATAAAAAGGATACACCAAAAATGAAATAAACTCGCAACAAATATCCAAAGTGCTGCATCAAATATCTTTTCCTTCGGTGATTTCAAGGTTTGTAATGAAATCAATCTCCTCATGGATAACAAAATGAAAAAATTAGCCAAGAGCAAATTAACATTATTAAAAATCTTAGGGAAAAAGAGTAAAAAAAGAAAGTAAAACAGAATAGTATAAGAACTGTCTTTAGTCAAACCATTTTTTTTTACAATAAAATTAGAAAAGAATAATGAAGCAAATAAAACGCCTAACAATACAACTTTCTGCATCATTCCTGACGAAGTAGTAGCTCCTATTGTAGTATGAAATTGGTATAAAAAAAAGACCAAAACCATCAATATTCCTAACAAAGAATAATTAATTGGTGTAGATTTTTTAAAAATGCTTGTTATCATAAGGATATTTTATACTTTTGTGGATGTAAATATAACACTTGTTTAAAAATGACAGCATTTTTCGAAGGAATACAAACGCTTTTTGTTGATTTTTTATTTAAACCTCTTGATGCATTACGTGCAGAAGAATTGAACAATTGGTGGATAGCAAATATTGTTAGTTGGACATTAATGGGTATTTGTGCTTATTATATTGTTTACTGGTGTAAACAATTAAAATCTCACAAAGACAACAACGAAGAAAACCAAGATACGACGGCTCACTCTTTCTTAAAGTAAGTCGAAACCGATATCTTTTCTAAAATACATCTTATCAAAATGTAGCTTATCTATGTTTTGATAAGATTTTTTTATGGCTTCTTGAAAGTCATTCCCAAAGGAAGTTACCGCAATAACCCTACCTCCATTAGTCACTACTTTTCCATTTTCTAGGGTAGTTCCTGCATGAAAAACAATAGACCCTTCTATATTTTCTAATCCTGTAATTTCAAATCCTTTTGCATAATCTTCTGGATAACCTCCAGAGACTACCATTATCGTTGTGGCACTTCTTTCATCAATTTCTAAAGAAACTTCATCTAGTTTTTGAGTAGCCACAGCTTGAAACAAGCCTACTAAATCACTTTTTATTCTAGGCATCACCACTTCGGTTTCAGGATCACCCATTCGAACATTATATTCAATCACCATTGGCTCACCATTAACGTTAATCAAGCCAATAAAAACAAACCCCTTATATTCTATTCCGTCTTTTTGCAATCCAGCAATAGTGGGTTTCACAATTCGAGTTTCTATTTTTTCTAATAAAATAGCATCCGCAAAAGGAACAGGAGAAACAGCTCCCATACCCCCGGTATTTAATCCGGTATCTCCTTCACCAATTCGTTTATAATCTTTAGCCGTTGGTAGAATTTTGTAATTTTTACCATCGGTTAATACAAAACAACTCAATTCGATTCCATCAAGAAATTCTTCAATAACGACTTTAGAACTTGCGGCACCAAACTTTTTATGAACCAACATGTTTCGTAATTCCGCTTTAGCTTCTTCTAAATCTTGTATAATTAAAACGCCTTTTCCTGCAGCCAATCCATCTGCTTTTAAAACATAAGGAGCTTGTAAAGTTTCTAAAAACCGACAGCCTTTTTCTACTGTGGCTGCCGTAAAGCTATCATAAGCAGCCGTAGGGATTTTATGTTTAATTAAAAACTCTTTAGCAAATTCTTTACTTCCTTCCAATTGAGCGCCCACTTTTGACGGACCAATTACCGGAATAGAATTTAAAGCGGAGTCGTTTTTGAAGTAATCGTAAATTCCTAATACTAAAGGATCTTCTGGTCCTACCAAAACCATGTCCACTTTTTCTTGTAAAACAAACATTTTTATAGATTGAAAATCTAGTATGTTAAGTGATACATTGATAGCAATTTGGGATGTTCCGGCATTGCCAGGCGCTACAAAAAGTTTAGAGCATTTTGAAGATTGTAATAGTTTCCATGCCAGTGCGTGTTCTCTTCCACCAGAACCAAGTAGTAAAATTGTCATATTTTGCGTGTTGTTTGGCAAAAATAATGGATTTAAAGCAGGTATTATAATGTTATTATCTATTTTTAATTATTTTTGTTCAAAATTAAACACAACAAATTATGAAAAAAATAATACTTGCTTTAGCATTAATCTCTTTTACTGCTAATACGAATGCACAAACTTGGACTTCTGAATCTACAGGTTTTAGTACTCCTTCAAGAGGTCTAAGTGAAATAAACGTCATAGATGCCAATACTGTTTGGGCTTTTGCTTATGACGGAGCTACTACAACCAACAATGTTCAAGAATTTACTAGAACAACTAATGGAGGAAGTTCTTGGACTCCAGGAACTATTAATGTTGGAAATACCGCTTTATCCATTGGAAACATAAGCGCTGTTGATGCCAATACGGCTTGGGTAAGTGTATCTGATCCAACAAATGGTGGCGGTGGTGCTTGGAAAACTTCTGATGCAGGAGTGACTTGGACACAACAAAACACAACAGGTTTTACTTCTGCTTATTCTTGGTGTGATGGTGTTCATTTTTTTGATGCTAATAATGGTGTTGCTTTTGGTGACCCTGATACAGCTACAGCAACTACATTTGAAATATATAGAACAACTGATGGAGGTACTACTTGGTCAGCTGTTTCATCTCCAGCTATCACAAATGGTGATTATGGGTATTCAGGAAGCTTAGTGGCAGTAGGAAGCAGTATGTGGTTTCCAACTGCTAGTGGAAATATATATAGAACTAACGATAAAGGAGCTACATGGACAAAATTAAATTCTCCTATTGCTGATTTTGGTGCTAGTTTAACTACAACTTCTTCTGGAAAAATATTTTTTAGTGATGCAAATAATGGAATCTTAATTGGAAGTACCATTTCGGGAACAGGATCTACTGCAACTGTTACAGGTTATACATTATATAAAACTACTGATGGAGGTACTACATGGAGTGCTGGAGTTGCCTACACACAACCTTATACATATAATTTATGTTATATCCCTGGGTCAACTGTATTAGTAGCAACTGGTGTTGCAGTATCTGGTACTACTTATACTTATTCATCAGCTACTAGTGCAGATAACGGAACAACTTGGACACAAATTGATTCTGGAACACAAAGAGGTGTTGTTGCCTTTTTTGATGGAACTACGGGATGGGCTGGAGGATTTAATACCGATCCATTTACAGATGGTGTGTATAAATTCAGCGGAAGCTTAAGTAATGAAAAATTTGCAGTAAGCAACAATTTCAAAGTATATCCTAATCCAACAAATAATATTGTGACAGTTTCTTCAAATGGAATTGATACTTATAAATTGAGCGTTACAGATATTACTGGAAATATAGTTTTGGAAAAATCATTATCTGGATTAGAAAACACAATTGATATTGCTTCTCTATCTACTGGAGCTTATTTCTTCACTCTAAATTCTGATAGCAAAACAGAAACTATTAAAATTATTAAAAATTAATAGTAAATAAATAGTATTTTTAAGGGCTGACATTTTGTTAGCCCTTTTTATTTAAACTATGTTTTCTATTTTTAATTTATCATTACAAATGAATGGCTTCCCAATAAACGAAGCTATCACTGATTTTAATAAAATTAAATCGATAACCGAAGCTGATTTTGAGAACTATGTAAACGAAAAAAGAAAGGCTATTGTTGGATATCATTTGAAAAACAACAAATCTTATAATGATTTAGTTGGGAAAGCTACAGTTGAAAATTGGAATGACCTTCCAGTAATGACCAAGAAAGATTTTCAAAAACCTTTACAAGAAAGACTTTCAGCTGGTTTTACATTAAAAAATGTGTATGTAAATAAAACTTCGGGTTCTAGTGGAGACCCCTTCGTTTTTGCTAAAGATAAATTTAGTCATGCACTAACTTGGGCCAATATCATCAATCGCTTTGGATGGTTTGGTATTGATTTTAATTCTTCTTTACAAGCCAGATTTTATGGGATTCCATTAGACTTTATTGGAAATACTAAAGAACGAATCAAAGACTTTTTAAGTCATCGGTACCGTTTTCCAATATTTAATTTATCTGATGCTTTTTTAGAAACCGTCGTAGTGAAATTTAGTAAGAGGCGTTTTGATTATATCAATGGTTATACCAGCTCAATAGTATTATTTGCTAAATTTCTGCAACATAAAAACATTGTTTTAACAACCATTTGCCCCACTTTGAAATGTTGTGTAGTAACTTCTGAAATGTTATTTGAAGAAGATAAAGTATTGATGGAAAAACAATTTGGTGTTCCTGTTATCAATGAATATGGAGCCTCTGAGTTGGATTTAATTGCATTTCAAAATATCAACGGAGAATGGCAAGTCAATTCTGAAACGCTATTTGTAGAAATTTTAGATGAAAATAATACTGTTTTACCTCATGGAAAAGAAGGTCGAATTGTTATTACGTCGCTTTACAACAAAGCGCATCCATTTATTAGATATGATATCGGGGATATTGGAGTTTTAGATGAAAAAAGCACCATCAAAAAACCAATATTGAAAAAATTAATTGGAAGAACCAATGATATTGCTCTATTACCAAGCGGAAAAAAAGCACCTGGCTTAACTTTCTATTACATAACCAAAAGCATTATTGAAGATGACGGAAATGTGAAAGAATTTGTGGTAAAACAAACAAAAATTGATACTTTTGAAATTGAATATGTCAGTCAGAATAAATTATCTGAAAGTCAGATTATGACTATTGAAAAAGCCATTACAACCTATTTAGAAAGTGGATTAACCTTCTCTTTTACTCGAAAAGAAAAATTGGAAAGAAGTAAGAGTGGAAAATTAAAACAATTTGTTTCCTTAGTAAAATAATATGAAAATTACCCTAATAGCAGGTGCTAGACCCAATTTTATTAAAATAGCGCCCCTCATTAAAGCGATTGAAAAAAAACAGACTGAAGGAGCGAACCTCTCTTTTAGACTAGTTCATACGGGGCAACATTATGACAAAAATCTTAGTGATACTTTTTTTGAGGAATTGAATATTCCACATCCAAATACCAATTTAGATGTGAAAAGTGGGTCACAAGCCGAACAAACTGCCGCCATAATGATAGCTTTTGAAAAAGAATTACTTCAAAATCCGTGTGACTTGGTTTTAGTAGTTGGCGATGTTAATTCAACTATGGCATGTGCAATTGTGGCAAAAAAAATGAATATAAAAGTGGCTCATGTAGAGGCAGGTATTCGTTCTGGAGACATGACAATGCCCGAAGAAATCAATCGAATTGTAACCGATAGTATTACCGATTATTTCTTTACAACATCAACTTGGGCACAAGAGAATTTATTAAAATATGGTGCCAATCCTTCTTCCATTCATTTTGTTGGAAATGTAATGATTGACACCTTATATCAAAATTTAGACAGAATCTCTGCTCCTTTATTTTGGGATAAATTTGGTTTAGAAACTGGAAATTATATCATTCTCACTTTGCATCGTCCGTCGAATGTAGACGAAGAAAAATCATTAATTGATTTACTGAAAGGCATTGATAAAATGGTGGGGGATAAAAAAATAATCTTTCCTATTCATCCACGAACTAAAACGATCTTAGGGGAATCTAATTTAGAGTTGAATAACATCATTTTTGTAGAACCTCAGGGCTACTTAAATTTTATGTATTTAATAAAAAATAGTTTTGCCGTGATAACAGACTCTGGAGGAATTTCAGAAGAAACTACTGTTTTGGGAATTCCGTGTTTTACGATGAGAACGACTACCGAAAGACCAGAAACTGTTACAATTGGAACTAATACTTTAGTGGGAATAGCGATTGAAAATTTGGAAAAACTATTTAAAGAATTTCTAATAGAAGGACACAAAACGGCAGGTATTCCTGAACTTTGGGACGGAAAAGCATCCGAGCGAATTATTGAAATTCTATTAAATAAATATCAGTAGTGACTAAAATAAATTTGAGATACTGAAACCCGTTCAGCATACATGAAAGAAATTCTAATCATATCCAATTATTACCCTCCTGAAAAAGGTGCTGCTGCCAATAGAATTGAGCAATTAGCACTTAAATTATATCAAAATAATTATAAGGTTTCTGTACTATGTCCGCTAGGGAATTATCCAAAAGGGGAATTGTTTCCCGAATATAAAGGTAAATTTTCAGTTACTGAACATCGGGACAATATCACAGTAAAACGCCTTTGGATTTACCCTAGTGTGAGTAAAAACATTTTAGTTAGAATTATTTCAGTGTTTTCTTTTTCATTGAGTTTGTTTTTTTATTTACTATTTAAAAAAACACCTTCTAAGGTTGTTATTCAATCACCTCCATTGCTTCTTTCTTTTATTTCCGTTTTTGTTCTTTCATTTAAAAACAAGAAAATAATTTTAAATATTTCCGACTTATGGCCGTTAGCGGCAATCGAATTAAAAGCGTTGAAAGAAAACTCATTTTCGCATAAATTTTCATTGTTTTTAGAACGCTATATTTATAAAAAGGCTACTTTAATTTTAGGTCAATCCTACGAAATTATAAAACACGTTCAATACCTAATTCCAAACAAAGATTGTCATCTCTATCAAAACTTACCTGATCATCAAGTTACTGAAATGGAGTTGAAAACTGAAGAGCATCAACCTATAAAAATTTTCTATGCTGGTCTTTTAGGAATTGCCCAAGGCATGTTAGAATTGTGTCAAAAAATCGATTTAAAAGACCTAAATATTGAATTGCACATATTTGGTGATGGGGCAGAAAAAACTCAAATAGAAACGCTAATTGCTTCCGAGGAGCAACAAAACATATTCTTTCATGGAATGATGGAACGGAAAGATTTACATGAAACGTTAAAATCATTTGATATTGCTATCGTTCCACTAAAAACAAGAATTTATGGCTCTGTTCCATCAAAGATATTTGAATACAGTTCTCTTGGTTTTCCTATCTTGTATTTTGGAGGTGGTGAAGGCGAAAGTATCGTAAAAGACAATCGTTTAGGTTGGGTAGCACCTGTTGAAAATTATACTGATTTAAATCAAAAATTAGTGACTATTTCTAAAATGAGTAAATCAGAAATCGACACCATGAAAAAGAGACTATTTAATGACACTCAAACAGTTTTCAATTTAGATAATCAAATAAAAGATTTAATAGATAAAAACGTTTTTTAGTATGCTTTTTCATCTCCTTTAATTGCATTGGAAACCGTAAGAAAAACTATTTTAATATCTAGTAAAAGCGACCAATTTTCAAGATAAAAAATATCATATTTC
>CAIWKX010000136.1 GCA_903913315.1 uncultured Bacteroidota bacterium
AGAAGTGAAAAACGTGAGTGCTTTTTACGGACAAGAAATGAACCCTACCACGTATAACTTGTGCCGTATGAACATGATTATGCACGACGTACACTACAAGCGCTTTGATATTAAAAACGAAGATACACTAGAACGCCCACAACATTTGGACCTACGTTTTGAAGCCATTGTAGCCAACCCACCTTTCTCGGCTAATTGGAGTGCTAGCCCATTATTTATGAACGATGACCGTTTCTCTGCTTACGGGAAATTGGCACCTAGTAGCAAAGCCGATTTTGCTTTTGTGCAACATATGGTGCACCAGTTGGATGATAACGGAACGATGGCAATTGTATTGCCCCATGGCGTATTGTTTAGAGGCGGTGCCGAAGGACACATACGCGAATATTTGATAAAAGACAAAAACTATTTGGATGCAGTAATTGGATTGCCTGCCAATATTTTTTATGGTACAAGCATACCAACATGCATTTTGGTTTTGAAGAAAAAACGAACCACTACTGATGTGCTGTTTATAGATGCCAGCCAACATTTTGAAAAGGTGAAAACCCAAAACGTATTGCGTTCCGAACACATTGACAAAATTATAAGCACCTACGAAAACCGAAGCAATGAAGATAAATATTCTTGTTTGGTAACCCTAGACGGAATTGCCGATAATGATTACAATTTAAACATACCGCGCTATGTAGACACCTTTGAAGCCGAAGATGCTATAGATTTAACTGCCATTACCCAAGAATTACGCGAACTAGCCACACAAGGCAAAACCACCGATGTGACTATTGCGGCTTTTTGTGCTGAATTAGGAATTAATACCCCATTTTAAGATGAGCAAGCAAAGTAACATACCACAATTGCGGTTTAAGGGGTTTGAGAGGGAATGGGCTACAAAAATGCTCGGAGAACTTGGAAAATTCAAAAATGGACTTAATAAAGATAGTTCAGAATTTGGACATGGAATTCCTTTTATTAATTTAATGGATGTTTTTGGAAAATCAATATTAATAGAATCAAATTTTGGTTTAGTGAATGCAAATGAAAATGATATAAAAAATTACAACCTAGAAAAAGGTGATGTATTATTTATTCGTTCATCAGTTAAGCGAACAGGAGTTGGAGAAACAATTTTAATTGCTAAAGATTTTCCGGATACAGTTTATAGTGGTTTTTTAATTCGATTTAGAGATAATCATAAAGAATTAAGTTTAAACTTTAAAAAATATTGTTTTTCTAATGCTCCTTTTAGAAAAGAGCTATTATCCTTCGCAACTTCAAGCGCCAATACAAATATTAATCAAGAATCATTATCCCAAATAAAATTAAACTTCCCCAAAGCAATTACTGAGCAAGAGAAAATAGCCTCATTTTTAAGTGCGGTAGATGAAAAGATACAGCAGCTTACTCGCAAAGCGGCATTATTAGAACAGTACAAAAAAGGCGTGATGCAACAATTGTTCTCGGGAAAATTGCGGTTTAAAGATGAGAATGATGAGGAGTATGCGGATTGGGAATTAAGAAAAATGAGTGATGTTCTATTTGAACACAAACAAAACAGTACTGGAAATGAAGAAGTTTTTTCTGTATCTGTCCACAAAGGTTTAATCAATCAAGTTGAGCATCTAGGAAGAGTTTTTGCCGCAAAAAACACCGGAAATTATAACTTGGTTAAACCAGGAGATGTTGTGTATACTAAAAGTCCAACTGGTAATTTCCCTTTAGGAATAATTAAACAAAGTAAAATGGATAAAGATGTAATTGTATCACCTCTATATGGGGTATTTACACCCGAAACTAAGGGATTAGGTTATCTACTTAATGTTTACTTTGAATCACCAATTAATGTAAATAATTATTTAGCATCCATTATACAAAAAGGGGCAAAAAACACTATCAACATAACCAATACAACTTTTTTATCAAAGAAAATAAAACTTCCTATTTCTAAAGAAGAACAAAATAAAATTGGCTCTTTTTTAGAACATTTGGATATAAAAATTGAAGAAACTATCAAACAATTGAATCATGTTCAAACTTATAAAAAAGGTTTGTTGCAACAAATGTTTGTTTAAAATGAAAATGTAAAAAATGAGTGATAAAAATACTACAACGGTATTTAAACCTATTAAGCCAAGAGATTACGATAAATTTGATTTAACGTTTCCTGAGGTTGATAAACTATTGGATAAAATCGAATTAATTAAAAGAAGAAAAATAAAAGACAACAATAAACAAATTAATTATATTGACCCTTTTAATCATGTAAAAACTCTTAAAAACCCAGTAAATCACCTTATAATAGGACGTCGAGGTTCTGGCAAAACATCTTTATTACTAAAAGTAATAGAAGAAATTAGAAAGACAAACGGCTTTATTACTATTGTAGATATGCAAGGAAAACAGCGTCAAGGTGCTGACTTACCTTTAGTAGAAGTGCTGCTAACACTTTTTAACGACTTAAAAAATAATTTGATCAATGAAAATGATTGGGAACCTTACATTCAAAGGAAAACCAAAATAAAATATTATAAACTTAAATCTTATTATTATGGAATTACAAATAAGCAGATTTGGACTAATACTATAATTGAATATGATAAACTTTTCAATCAAATAAATTCAATTATTGATAGACTTGATATTATTAAGCAAACACCAAATGGTGCTACAATTCAGATAATCAATTCTAACAAACAAAAACAAACTACTAATACTAGCTTCAAGATTTTAGGTTCAATTTCTGCTGATACTAAATATCTTGAATTAATTAGTGCTTCTACTTCGTTAGAATCTAGCTTTACTATTTCTATTGATAAAGAAAAAAACAAAGAAAAAAGTATTGAGTTTTCTGGAAATTATTCAAAACAAGAAGCATTAGATGAGTTAAAACAAGATGTAATAAAATGCATTGAGCAATTTTATAAAGTAATAAAAAAACCAGTATTTCTAATTTTAGATGATTTTTATCAAATCCCTATTAATAATCAACCTTTTATTTTTCAATATTTACACGATATTAATAAAGAAACTACTGAAATGGCTTTTTCATATAAAGCTTGTTTAGTTCCTAATAGATTTAAATTAAATGAAGATAATAACAAAATATTATCACATAAAGATGATTTTAGCACAATAAACCTAGACAGAGAGTTTTGTGAATTAGAAGCAAATAAAGATTTATTATTTAAGATATTATGTGGAATAGATCCTTCATTAGAATTTACAACTGCTCGTATTACTAAACTCTTTAATGATATTTTAGTTATTAATGATTGTATTAGGGCATCAGGTGCACTTCCAAGATATTTCTTAGATGTTTTTAGTCACATGATAAAATTCTCACTAGCAGAAAATAAAACAAAAATTCACAAAATGGTTGTTTCGCAGGTGGTAAGAGAGATTAAAAAAAGTAAAGATGAATTAATTTCAGAGGAGGCATACTTGCCAGAGAATCAAATTAGAAAATTATATAGTATCATTGAGGAAGAAGTAGTTCACGTTTTACAAACTAATGTTATTCTTTATCCACAAATATCTTTTAAAAAGAATGAAGATATATTAAACACATTAATTAATTTAGGATACATTCATAGAATAAAAGAAAGCATAATGGTGGATAAAGTTAATTATACTCCTTTATTTATAGATATGATTTTCACACACACAACCTCCAATAAACTGCCTAAAAACTTTAAAGATGTTAAATTTTGGGAGCAAAATGGAAAGGTATTGTCAAAATGTAAAGTATGGGAATTTAAACAAGAGACTATAAATTCATTAAGCCATCTTAATCTAGATGTTGTAGAGTAATTTATAAAAAACAGGTTCGAAAAACGATTTAATACATCAATTATGTTAGCGGTTTTAGAAATAATAAATACAATTGAAACTAGCAAAGCTAATATTAATCCAACGATAATTTACAACGAAGGCTGGATGACAAGACTATTAGTTTATTATTCTATTCAAGAACAAATAAAAATAAAAGAAATAGATTTCTCTTTAATAAATCATTGGACTTCCGAAGCATTAATTTCAAGTCCGTTTGTAAAAGCATCTAAATTAAGAGAAGGCTATACACATGCGGATATTGCTCTTGGAGATTTTAACGTAAAATATGAAAATAGAGGTGAAATCATTGTATGTCCAAAAGCAAGTCAATTTGGTATTATAGAAGCAAAAATGAAAAGTCCTCTAAGTAAAGGTACTACACATGCGAAAGACTATAATCAGGCAAGTAGGAACATAACTTGCATAGCACATAATACAAGTCTTGATTGTAATACTTTTTTTTATGTTGCATTACCAGAATGCAAATTACCAAAAAAAAACAGAGCTGGTTCTACTATTGCTAAAATTATAGATAAAGAAGAAATTAAAAGACAAATAAAAAAAAGATTATCTCCTTTTGTTTTAAATGAAATTGCTGAAATAAATGAAAATGACATTCTTTTAAAAGTAGAAAAATGTGAAGTAGGTCTTATAACCTATGAAGAATGGATAGAAAAGTTCACTGACACCAAAATAAAAGAAACTTTAAATGATTTTTATAGTAATTGTATAAAATGGAATAAACTATGAGCCATCAGTCAGAAGCACAATTAGAACATAATTTAATCCAACAATTGGTTGGATTGGGCTATACAAGAGTAACCATTACTGATGGTTCAGCATTGGTGGCTAATTTGCAACGGCAGTTGGAGGTTTTTAATGCTACTTCCTTTACGGCTAAAGAGTTTGATGCTATTTTGAATCATTTAGCTAAAGGCAATGTATTTGAAAAAGCCAAAATGCTGCGCGACCGTTTTCAATTGACTAAAGAAGATGGTACTTCGTTTTATGTTCGCTTTTTTAATACCGAAGATTGGAATAAAAACTTGTATCAAGTTACCAATCAAATCAGTCAAGAAGGTAGTTATAAAAACCGTTATGATGTTACATTATTAGTCAATGGTTTGCCTTTGGTGCAAATTGAATTGAAACGCTCGGGTATTGAAATTAAGGAAGCGTTCAATCAAATCAATCGCTATCAGAATCATTCTTTTTGGAGCAATCATGGATTGTTTCAATATGTGCAGTTGTTTGTGATAAGCAATGGTGTTAATACTAAATATTTAGCCAATAATAAATTGCAATCGGTAAAGCAAACGTTCTTTTGGGCTAATGAGACCAATAAGATTATTACGGAGCTTCCAGAGTTTGCAGCATCCTTTTTAAACCCAAATCATTTGGGTAAAATGATAGCGCATTATATAGTGATAAATGAAACCCATAAGGTGATGATGGTGTTGCGACCGTATCAATATTTTGCTACGGAAGCTATCATTCATCAGGTTAAAAACTCTAATGACAATGCCTATATCTGGCATACTACAGGTTCGGGAAAAACGCTGACTTCGTTTAAGGCAAGCCAGATTGTAATGGAATTACCTGAAGTGTACAAGGTGGTTTTTGTAGTGGATAGAAAAGATTTGGATTACCAAACCATGACCGAGTTCAATGCATTCAAGAAAGACAGTGTTGATGTTACGGATAATACGCAATCGTTAGTCAATCAATTGACGGATAACACCAAGTTGGTTTTAACTACGATACAGAAATTGAATAATGCCGTATCGGAACGCTTTGCAGGAAAAATAGAATCGTTGCGCCATAAGAAAATTGTCTTCATCTTTGATGAATGTCACCGTTCACAATTTGGAGAAACGCACGAACGCATTACTAAATTCTTTGATAAAAGTCAGTTGATTGGATTTACAGGCACACCAATATTTGCGGAGAATGCTTCTAAAAATGAATTTGGAAAACGTACTACCAAAGATTTGTTTGGGAATTGTTTACACAAATATGTGATTACGGATGCTATTAAAGACCAAAACGTGTTGCGTTTTGGGATTGAATAT
>CAIWKX010000137.1 GCA_903913315.1 uncultured Bacteroidota bacterium
ATTGTTAGTGGCATGAGCGAGCGTTCTTTTTGCATCTTCCGAAGGATACATGTGCGACTGACATGGGCCAGCCAAGTCGCCTATGAGTGCTTTTTTTTTTCCCCGCTGGTTACGAAAACAGACACATGGATCCGGACCCTGTATTGATGTAGGACATTATAAGAATTGTGTTTTAGAAACAAAAAAAGGAGATGGTGATTTAACTGTAAAAGATATTATATCATTCAGAACAAAGGAACTATCTAATTATACCATAAAACAAAGCAAATTAGCATTAAGTAATACAGATGACAAACGAGTATGGCAAGGATTAAATTCATATGCTTACGGGCATTATAAATTAACTGATTAACATTGAACTGGGCCAATTAATTTATAATATATATGTAAGAATGTATCCAGCAATTTTAACGGCTGTTGTTGAACTTGTTGTTACAACATTTTTTATGGAAATACAAAAAAGAAATATAGATAAAAATTTTGATAGGTTAGAACGAGAAAGAAATAAAATATTAGATAATTATAAAGGATGAATTCAAATAATGAAAAAATGGTTATGGATACATCAATGAAATATGAAAAAGCATTTGTACCAATTAAAAAAGATGATGATATTAGAAAGTATAATAAATATGTTGGTAAGTATTGGAATTCTGAAACTTCTTGTTGGGAGGAATAAATATAAGTCCAAAAGATAGTTTTCTTTTGGCTCAAAGAGTATCTTTGTTTATATGTTTCTTTTCTCTGTGATTTCTCCAAATTTGATTACAATCTTTTCACCTTTCACAACCAAACCATTACTGTATGTTTTATCTTCATTAGCAACACTATAACCCAAATATTTTGCTATGAATACTGGTCTTTCATTTCCATATCCATTTGTGAATTGAATGTAATCATAATTTTTCTTCAATCTGCTTAATATCCATTTGCTTTCATCTCTGAATTCTTCAAACTTTTCACCAGTATAACCATCACTTGAAAAGCCTTTTTGTTGATTGAGAGTTTGAGTGTGCCCGTTGGTTATCGTAAGACTGTCATTTGATACAAACTATTTCTTACAAATAGTCTATCAATTTTTCCCTTTTTTGGGAAATTTCCATACAAATTTATCCGGCGAAATGTCGTGCTTTGCTTGTCCTTGGATGCGAGGAATTCAATAAATATTTTTCCGCCGATTTATTGGGGGCGAATGTGTTGGCAATTTCTTGATGTCTTCTTGATGTCTTGTTGAAGTTTCCTGCTAGCGTTAGAGAAATTTTATCAGAGAGATTTTTGAGAGTTTTGTAGCAAATTACACTTATTTTTTCTTAAGAAATATTTTTCAGGCATTTTTAGCGAATGCGAAAAAGTTGATATTTTTGGTTAATTATTGCTTGGGCCAGCACCGTAACTTTATATACACACTCATCTACAGGTAGGTGTGCATTCAATTTTAGTAGGAGGCAGTTTCCAATGTTTCCAGCATTTGCTATGACAATCAATAAAGCCCAGGTATTGTGCTTCATGCTGCTGCTTTGTATTGTGTTTGTTGCTGCTGCTCTGCATCTCACGATAATGCTGATGCAGCTTCCCGTGTTGCAGGGCACCACATTTACGGAACTGGGTGTGGATTTGACATCGGAAGTTTTTAGCCATGGTC
>CAIWKX010000138.1 GCA_903913315.1 uncultured Bacteroidota bacterium
ACAACAACCCTCGCAAGAACAAATACAGCAACCTCCACAACAAACCGGACAAGGACAAGCGGCGTTAATGTCTATTTTGCAAAAGTTACAGCAATCTAGGGGAGTTAAGTGAATCCTGTACAAGAATTAGAAATGTTAGAGGAATTAATTGATGAGTTGCTAGCAGGAATTCAAGACGTTTTGCAATCTGGTGAAATCTTATCAGATGAATTTCAGGGTGCGATAGCTCAGGAATTAGAGCAGACAACAAATAGAATCGATCAATTAAGAAATGAAATTTCTCGAACAGAAAATAATACAGTTCCTCTTACACCGCTAAATGTTAATCCCTCGCCAGATGCTCAATTACTTTGGATTTTAGCAGGTCAACAAGAACAAGCGTTTATTTCATATTTAAGGGATTTTCCAAGCAATGAAACAAGGTCGTTATTAGCTAATCCCACCTTGTTAAGTCAAACGATCAATCAATTAAATCACCTAATGCCGGCAGGGCAACAGCCTTACATTAATGGAATAAGACATGCTGATTTAAATAGCTCAAATGTTTGGGGAACTGCATACGATCCTAAAAGCGGTAAAATGAGAGTACGGTTTCAAGGTGGTTCCGAATATGAATATGATGGAATACCAGAAAATATTTATCGGGCATTTACAAAAGGGAATGCAAGCGCAAAAACTAAAGGAAAAAATCAATACGGTCAATGGTGGGTTGGAAAAAACCCAAGTCTTGGCGCTGCTTTAAATCAATATATCAAGGCCGGCGGATTTAATTATCGTAAAATTAGATAATTTTTTTTGCTAGAGTTTAAAGTAATTACTTGATAGATTTCGGTTAGCGTGTGTGGAGTCGCTCTCCACAGGCAGATTTACGAGATCGCCGCCGTAGTTAAGTTTTTTTCCTTTATTAAATTTTTTAATTTAACTATGGAGGCATTATGACAGCAGCATTAGGCAATACCGCACAAGGGACGCCATTCGCTACAGGGGTAGACGCATACGTTTATCCTCAATTCATTGGGTATGCTTTAAGAGCACCAACTACACAAGATATTTATAATCCGGGTACAAGATGGCAAAATAATGCCGTAAGTCCAGCCGTTCAATATTATACTATTGGAGCAGGGACTTGGTATGAGCTTCCTAACACATCGTACGGCGTAACTTCCGTAACCGGCACTACAAATCAAATTACAGCCTCTCCAACTGTTGGCGCTGTCGTTTTATCATTAGCAGGCCCTTACACCCCGGCAACTTATACGGCTCACGGTGTTTTAGTAGGGGAAGGAACAGGATCCATAGTTGCAACGGCGACCGGTTCGTCAGGACAGTTTTTAGTCTCAAACGGCGCATCAGCAGATCCTACATTTCAAACCGCAACACCTCAACTAATTGTTACTACAGTTGCGGGCACAAGTCAGGCAATGAGTTCAGGACATGTGTATATTGCAAATGCTGCTGGACAAACAACTTTTACATTACCTGCTACATCGTCCGTTGGAGACATTATAAGAGTGATCGGGTCATCTCTTAATACAGGTGGTTTTAAAATCACTTATACAACCGGTCAAATCATTTGGGGTCCGGCTGGTTCGTCAACGGTAACCACAGGTGCGGCAACGTCAGCAGCGGCGGCGGCACAAGCGGTTCAAATCGTTTGCACAATAGCTAACACCACATGGGTTATTGTAGATAACAGCGGAACTATAACATTAAGCTGAAGGTGATCGATGACAACGGTTTACATTTATCCTCAACAAATGTTACCAGCTCCCGAGCAAATTGTTGCTATGACGGGAAGCTTGGCTATCATAGGAACGCTTGATTATATCCCAGTAAAATTAATATTTGATAATCAAAGCACAACTTCGGTTGTGCTTTCTATTTCATTAGACGGTGGAGAAACTTTAATCGCTTGGAAAACATTTTCGGGTGGTGAAACGTTAATTTTAGATGATGACATTTACAGCTTTCCAGTAGGAACAATATTTTATGGAACAGGAGATGCAAATGGGAATTTTTCTATCTCTTATACATATATAAATTTGTAGGTATGAATGAGTCAAATTTTAAAAAAATCCTCAGGATCTGGTAGTAGTGTAACATCGGCAACCGGAACATCTCCTATACAAGTAAACGGAGTTTCTGGAGTTCCTGAAACGGGAGCGATTACAATATCTTTAGCCTCAAGCGGTGGAATTTATGCATGGACTGTAGTTACAGGAACTAGTCAAAATGCTGTTGCCGGAAATGGTTACATAGCAAATAACGCCGGAACCGTAACGGTAACATTGCCGGCTACATCTGCTGTCGGCGATACTGTTTCAGTAACTGGTATGAATAATGCTACAGGATGGAAAATAGGACAGCCAAATGCGGGAAGCGTAATTCATTATGGCACTCAAACTACAACGACGGGTACATCAGGTTATCTATCTTCATTAAATACTTTCGATACTGTCACTTTAGTTTGTAATACGGCAAATGCTTCTTGGATTGTTATCAGCAGCGTAGGAAACATTACGGTTAACTAATGGCAACGATTAACAATAATTTAAATTATCAAACAACAAATAATCTTCCTGTCGTAGGAAACGCCTCGAACACGTTTTCTTCCATTTCTGGATTAAATAACGGATACACTTTAATAGGATCATCATCGGCAAATCCAATTGCTGCATTATTGACAACAACAGCATCATCTTTGGCATATACTACAGGCGCTAATACATTAAATATAGAGCTTGTAAATTATGCTAGCGGAACATTTACACCTACGCTTGTCGGAAATACAACAGCCGGAACCACTACATACGTATCCCAAAATGGTTATTACGTAAGATTTTTAAATTTGTGTTATGTATGGGGTTCAGTTGTAATTTCGGCGGCAACGGGAACGGGTGGATGTAAATTTGGAGCGCTTCCCTACACAATTGAAAACAATTCCAACCCTGTCGGATTTGTTAGTGTAAATTCTACGGCGACATCATTTGGGTCAGGGTATACCTATTTAGCGTTTACCGGTCAAAAAGGAACGACAAACGCTTTGATAAATACGTTAGGAAGCTCAAAAACAGGATCCAATTTAACAATTCCCAATGGTAATGCAACCTTTACCTTTTCATTATTACATCAGGTTTAAAAATGGCTAGCACGAATAATTCTGCAAATTATCAACCAACTCAGTATGCTTTACAAGTCGGTGGCGCTAATAATGCTTTGTCTTCGTTAACTGTCGGGACAAACGGACAGGTTTTAATAGGTTCTACAGGTGCAAATCCCGCTTTTGCAACTCTTACCTCAAGCGCCGGGAGCATAGCTTTTACCACAGGAGCCGGATCCTTAAATTTAGATGTCAAAAATTATGCGGCTACAACTTTTACACCAACATTAACCGGCGCATCGACAACAGGAACCACGACATATACAACGCAATTAGGTAACTACACCTATTTTTTAAATCTATGTTATGTATACGGGTCAATAACCATTACAGGGGCTACCGGGACAGGCGATGCGGTTATAGGGGGTTTGCCCAAAACTATTAACGCTAGCAATGGAAATATTGTAGGGTGCGCAACATTATCAGGGTCTTCTTGGGCGCTTCCTACATCTTGTACAGATGCTGTAGTAACCGGAATTGCTAACACGACCACAGCAAAAATAACCTGCTATGGTTCAGGTGTAGCAGCTTCTAATTTGCAAATGGCAAATGCTGGCTTAACTCTAGTTTTTACCCTGATGTATCCAGTCTAAAAGATTTATGTATAGTCGATGTAGTCGCCAAAATGGTATTTGTAATAATCTTCGTCGATTGTTTTTTCTGGTACTTCTTCACACGCTAATTTGTTTTTACTTCTTAACTCAATCTCATCTTTTATTGCAGCCTCTTCAAATTCAATACCCTCTTCAACCTCTTCAACTAAAAACGGCATCATCGAACATGAAGAAAAAATGGGCAAAAGTAATAAAAATAAAAAATGCATAATAAATCCTTGAATTTTATAAAAATAACTATATTTTAAAGTACTTTGACCATGAAAAAAATTCAATGAAAAATAGGAGAAAATTATGTTAGACAAAATTAAAGATTTATTTAAAGAGGGCCTACAATATACCCACACAGCAGGTTTGCTTCAGCAAATTGACAATGTGTTAAAGATTATTCATACACAATATACAAAAGATGGCGACGCAAAAAACACGGCAATTGACGTTATATGTGAACTTTTGCAAAGCCACAAAGAAGTTATTCCCGCTAAAGAAAATGTAATCCAAGAAACACCTCAGGTCAATAATGCCCCTAATTAAAAGCGCCTTAAAAAAAAATATCGGTAAAAACATAGCTACAGAAGAAGCGGCAGGAAAAAAACCTAAGCAATCCATCGCTATTGCGTTAAATGTTGCACGAAAAACCGGAGCTAAAATTCCTAAAAAAGGAAAAAAATAAATGGCTCAAGAAATTATTATCAACGATCCAAAAGAAATGGAAATTGCAAAAAAAGCTTCTTGGTTATGCAAATTATTTCAAAAACACAATTTGGAAGTCGCTGATAAACAACACATTATTAGGGATTTGATAAATCTACACAAAATTAAAAAGGAAAAAGAAAATGGACAAGATGATTAAAAAAATAGAAAAAGATGTGCCGAAAAAAAGTAAAGCGCACAAAGAGCTAAAACATCTCGAGAAAGAAGATAAAAAACGAGATAAACTTGTTGAAAAAGGTAAGATGAAGAAACGTAAAGGTTGCTAACTGTATTCGATTAAGGTAAAATAATGCACTTTGAAATATAGGTGCATTATGAAAATGAATTGTTTCTCTTGTCAAAAAGAAATTGAAGTTTTTAAGAAAATACATCCAGAAAGAATCTGTAAATCATGCTTGATGAAAAAGCATTATCTAGATCCTATTAAGAAGAAGAAAAAGAACCAACAGTCAGCTAGAAATTATCGAATAAAAAAAGGACATGACCCAGATGTTATTTTAGTCCGAAAAAGAGGAACTGGGACTATTTCTAAAAGGGGATATCATTCTTTAGGAATAAAGAAAAACGGAAAAAATACTACAATCGGTATCCATCGATTGGAAATGGAAAAGCACCTAGGAAGGACATTAAAAGATCATGAGAATGTCCATCACAAGAATGGAATTAGATCAGACAATAGGATAGAAAATTTAGAATTGTGGACAAGAAAGCAGACTCCAGGACGCAGGGTAGAAGATCAAATATCGTGGTGTATAAATTTCTTAACGGATTATGGATACCAAGTGAAAAAAAATGATGAAGAAAAAAGCAAAATAATGTTAAAATTTGTTTGAAAGTAGTTTCATAACAGACTCTCGTTTTTGTTAGGGTGGAAAGGGAAGGATTCGTTAGTCCTTCCCTTGTCTTTTTAACGAGAATACTCATTAGAATTTTCTTGTTGCATTTTCTCTAATTCTTGTTGTCTAGCTATTCTTCCTAAATTTAAATATGCTTGGCTGAGTTGTTTTTGTTTTTGCTCTTCAGCCTTTTGTTTCATTCGATAAACTTCGACGCTTTGCCGTTCAAGCGCTTGTTCAAAGGCCCTAACGGTTTCTTCGTAAGTTAAAGCTTGCAAAGAATATGAGACAAAAACAAAAGACAATAAAAATAGTTTTGTTAGACGCATGTGATTCTCCATGTAGTTAAGGTGTTTTTTCTATAAAGGTCAAGATCGACGTTTTTTAATTCAGGAATTTTTGAATAATCCACGTTTCCCTTTCGTTGTATTTGACAAAGTGAAATCCCTCCTCCTTTCGAATTTGATTGTCCACTTAGAAATATGAGCTGTTTTTTTAAATCTTCCTCTTCTTTTTCTAACTCTTTCATTTTTTCATTAAGTGTTTTCCATTTGTAAGCGCACTGTTGCCACAAATCATCATTTCTTATGATGTAATCATTTTCATTAGGTTCAGGGGGAGTTTTGTCTTGTAGGCATTTTAAGAATTTCAATTCCTCTTCAATCATTTTGGCAATATATTCATCATCTCTTTTAACCTCGACAATGACGCCATCTATTCCATCGAAACTAAAATAAAATGCTTTTTCACCATCGCATACGTACATTTGATGTTGAAGTTGCGGGTAATAATAATCAGGAACTTTACCCAAAACAGCTATTTCGTGAATTTTAGGACTTGGACACTTTATCTCAAGAACCTCATTCCAAGCATTTATTCCGTCTAAAGATGCCATCGCCCAATTTTTTACAACCACTTTAGGAATCATTTTGTGATTTGTTTTTATGCAAAAAAGATCTCTGGCAATCGGCTCTAGATCCATTCCCCTTTGCATTTTTTCATTGACCATCGATCGAAAATTAGGATCTAGTTTTTCATGATAAAGTTGTATTTTAGTTTTATAATGTGATGCTCCCATGATGACGCATGCATCGGTTGCAGTGATTTTATCTCTTCGAAAATCCAACCATTCTTGAGTGCCTTGTTGTAAATTATCTGTTATTTGGAATGCTGATGACATATTTGAACCTTCTTTTTTTCCATTCTTATTAAAGATTCCAGCTGGCCTTTTTCTCTTAACAATGATTTATATCGAGAGATCAACTGGTTATGTGTTGATATTTTCTTTTTGTTCATAGGAAAGTCTTTTCTCTAAATATTTGATATGATCTTGAAGCTTTATAATTTTTTTCGCTAAGATCCCCGCTACAAAAGCAGCGGGATCTTTAGTCATTTCTAGCCATTCACCGGCGTTTTCTCTTACTTCGTTGATAACATCATCGGGGGTCATAAAACCTCAGCCATTTCTAATTCAGGAGTTTTTTCAGTTTGAGCACGTTGTTTTTGGTAATGAATTTCCATATTTTCAAGAGCCGCTTTTTTCATTCTTTCATAAAGATCAGCGGGTAGATCAGACAAATTTGGGGCATTATGTTTTTTCTTAATGTATTCCAACACCCATTTTTTATATTCTGGTTCGCAATCGTCTAAAATTGTTTGAAGTTCGGCAGTTTGTTCTAATGTGATTTTTGTCATATGATCTATATCAGCTTGACTCATTTCTTCTTTTGTATAGACACCAGACATTTCCGCCGGAAAAGCTTTTCTTAATGCTTGAGCCTCGGCGCATTTAGCAAGCATCGTTCTTTGCATGTTAACCCACATTCCAGTAGGCTTCTTTTCGCCTGTCTGTCTATCAGTGTATGATTGCATGTATTCATCAAGATAGGCGCTTGCAGAGACTATATGCCACGTTCCGTCCCGTGTTTGTTTTTTTATGTAAGCGGTAGCAGATAACAATTGTCCGTTGTTGTCTAAAGTGTATGTAGGTTCGGGACCGGGAGCATAACATCCTGTTCGTTCAGCAATTAATCTATAGCCGTCAATTCCTGTTTGAATTGTCATGACTTCGCCCCATGTATTGTCGGCTTTTTTGCATTTGCGTTTGACTGCATAAATTTGACGCATAAAAGGATCTAATTGAGTTTTTTGACAAGACATCAAAAAAATCTCAAATTCTTCGTTGCTTAAACCTTTGCATATTGAATTTTTAAGGATTTCGATTTGTTTTGGATTGAATTCTCTAGCTGGTAAATGCTGAAATTCTTGAGTAGTAGTTAGCGCTGTAACTTTATTCATCAATGCTCCTTGTAGTGTTAAACAATTTTTTTCAAATTAAATTCAGATTGATATAAACCACTTGCAGCACTAATATCTTTGCTGCAGCGGATAGAAAGTCTTGCCGGACTATCATTAAGTGTGTAAATTCTTGATGCTGCGTTTTCTAAAAATCCGATTGTATCATCAAAAATATTATCTTTAAATTCGCAAATTCCATCCTCAACATCGAATAATTTTTCCTCAATTTCGTAAATCATATTCATCACTTGACGGGTAAAAAAATTTACCTGATCGATATGATCTCTCATCAACTTGATGTAAGCCCTTGTTTCATTAATTTTCATGTCCACCTCTTTGTTAGTCCTGAAAATATTAACAAGTTCACATTTTTAAATCCAGCACTTTGTGCAAAAATGGTAAAATAAACAAAACTTCTTGCTTATAATTCTTTGATAATGTAGATAATATGGCCGTCAAGACAGGAGGGAACCTATGAAATTGAAATCTTATTTGGCTGAGATTGGGATGACAGTGAAAGACTTTAGCTCTTTGGTCGAATGCAATTACCGTTATTTATCTCGTATTATGAATGGTCACATTAAGCCGGGAAAACGATTAGCTAAAGAAATTGAGGATATCACAGGCGGACAAGTGATTTTAACTTACAAGAACGAAGCGGCGAAACACGTATAAAATGATAAAAATAATCAAACAGCACATAAATATATCGAGATAAGGGGGTTGTCTAGGATAAATTGCGAAACTCAAAATTTCTCCAATCCATCTAAATTTTTTCCGACAAATTAATAATATAACACATAAAAACTGGCAAGTAAATTATTTAATCTAATATTTTACTTGTCAAAATTTCCTGTGATTCTTTAAACGTATTTTGTAAAAAGGAAAAACTTAAGATGATCCGGCAAGATTTTGACGAGCTTCCCCCGAAAATGTTCATGATGCAAATCATGGATGACTTAACGAAACTCTATTGTTTTTTGTGGGAAAAAAAAGACACAAACAACAAATTTTGGATGACTTGGAAAGACATTTCTAAGTATTATAACAAGAACTATTTCCGTACGAAGCTTCGAAAGCTCAACAATGAGGGGCTCTTGAATTATGACGAAACGGATCAGGGCATCGCCATCGAATTGGTCGGTTGGAACGATGTAATGGAAAATGAGTAAAAGGAACTACGGCCGGAGCCGTAGTCCAAAACAACACCTTTTACCACAAATAAAAGGCTAAAAAGATCTTAATAGTTCAGCAGAAAGATCTCAACTATTAGGTTGGAAAGACTAATAATTACTCAGGTATCTTAGCATCTTTCCCTATTTTCTTTCTAGCCTTTTATAGATTAAAAAACAAATTTATAAAAGGAAATTTCTTATGACAAACAATTCTTATGAAGAATTTGCATGCGCATTTGATTGCCATGAGCCTAATAATTATACACGTACGCCTAACATAATAGATCATTTAACATACGATGACATAGACGAAGAAACAGGACTTGTTACGGTTAAACGTTTGTCTGTTTATGCTGCTCATTTATATAGAGTAATTAGATCAATAGCCGGTCAAGAAAACATAACATGGCGATCGGCGGAAAAATTAGCTGAACTTGCCAACATGAGCGAAGGTCAAGTTTCCAAATGCAAAAAAGAGCTTCAAAAAAGTTTTCATCAATTGGATGGCAAACCATTGATAAAAATTGAGGAAAGAGAAAAGACAAAATTAAAAGATGGGAAAAAGTTGAACGGCACCATTTACCACGTAATAATAGTTTTAAGTATATGGAATCACAACCGAGTTTTCTTTTTGCTTCAGAAATTCAAAAAAAATGAGGCAGGTTTCCCACAGAAACCCGCCGATGAGGCAGGTTTCCGACGTGAGGACGCCCCCCAGGAGGCAGGTTTCCTGAGTGAGGGTAATAATATACAAGATAAGATTCCCTTGTCTAAAGAACAAGATTCCGCAGAAACTGCGCTTGTTGTTTCTTCAAACACAAAAAAAAGATTGTTTCCTTCGGACGAAAAAAAGCGTGTGTATGAATATCTTCTTAAAGAAGGATGCCAAGAATCGACTGCTTACACGATTTGTTTAAAATATTCTGTTGAAGAATTTAGCAATTCCCTAAATTATACAAATAAAATTTTTAAAAAGAATCCCAAGAACAATCGATGGGGATACCTTCAATCAGTTTTAAAAAACAAATATTGGAGTTCAGCAGGTGGAACACACGATTACATGGGAGCTTCCCTTAAAAACACAGGATGAAACGAACGCCTATGAAAACCCGCATGTGAAAACAAAGCGACATAAACAACAACAGTTTTTTATTAAGCAACTTTTTTTACATGAACATCGAGAAATAAAATTGCCCTGCACGGTAAAATTTATCCGGTTAGCTTCTCGTTTTATGGACGAAGAGGATAATTTACGCATGGCATTTAAATGGATCAAAGATCAGGTCGGCGCCTGTCTATTTCCTGAAAAGTCAGTTGTCTATGTGACAACTCAAGGAAAAGTCAGGGAAAACAAAGGGCATTCCGACGGAGATAAACGGGTTAAATGGGAATATGGGCAAGAAAAAAGCAAGATAATAGGCGTTAGGATCGAGATTTCATTTTCAGATCATGAAACTCTTGTTGAGCATCAAGATATTGATTGTGTAAAAAACGTATAGTCTCTTCAGGATCGTTTTTTGCCATCTCATTGACATCAACCGACTGCTTCTTTAATTTCTCGCATACTAAAAAGACAATCTCCCTCTTTATAGGACCAATCCGTTTTTTCATTTTTGAGCTCTTTTAACTGGTTTTTTAAGTCAACATTTTCACATTCTAGTTTATGACATATTTTTTTTAATTCACTCATTTCCGAAAAAAGTTTACGCCTGACTTTACCTAAACTTTCATTCATAGATTCTAGCTGTTTTTGCATTACAAAAAATGCAGAATCTTTTTCCCCAAGAACGTTTAATTCCAATTGAATTGGCCCCATATTTCTCTCCTTTTCCAGAAGATTATCTCGAGCCATAATAAAAAATAAAAGTAAAATAAAATTTAGGTATCTGATAAAAATAATTATTTTACAAGGAGAACTTTAATGATCAATTGGAAGTTAGAATTTATACCGATAAAAGAACTGAAAAACCATCCCAAAAATCCCCGGCAAATAAATAAAGAACAATTTGCACATTTAGAAAACTTGATTAAAAAATTTGGACTAATTGACAAACCAATCATAAACCTAGACAAAACAATCATAGGCGGCCATCAACGCATTAAGATCTTAAAAAAAATGAAATGCAAAGAAATTGAATGCTGGGTGCCCGATCAACAATTAAGCGATGAAGACATCGATCATCTATGTATTGGGTTAAATCTCAATCAAGGGCAATTCGATTATGACATTTTAGCCAATCAATGGGAAATTGTAGATTTACTTAAATGGGGTTTTACTGAACAGCAATTACTAGGATTGTCTAAAGAAGTCGAAACCATTGAATCGGACCTTACAGAGGAAGACGAACCGATAACACTTGGGGATGAAAAGGACGCAAAAACAAAATTAGGAGATTTATATGAGCTCGGGGATCACTTACTTATTTGCGGCGATAGCACTAATCCTGACGATGTTAATCGTGTATTGGACGGCAAAGAAGTTGTCTTAATGGTGACCGATCCACCTTATGGAGTCAACTACGACCCGGCATGGAGAAACAATATCAAGTCAGAAGGAAAGTTTAAAGCAGCCACAAAAATGATTGGAAAAGTTCTAAATGATGATCAATCAGATTGGAGCATAACTTATTCTTTATTTAAAGGATCAATAGCATATGTGTGGCATGCTGGCAAAATTTCGGGAACTGTTTATCAAAACCTCGATGATTGTGATTTTGAAATTGTTTCTCAAATCATATGGAATAAGCAAAATTTTACTTTTGGAAGAGGTGATTATCATTGGAAGCATGAGCCTTGCTATTATGCCGTTAGAAAAGGTCATAAACACAACTGGCAAGGGGACAGAAAACAGTCAACCGTTTGGGATATATCTAATTTAAACCCAGTAGGCAGAAAAAAAACTGATGATGCCGATGATGAAGTTCAAGGTCACGGAACGCAAAAGCCTATCGAATGTATGGGTCGTCCTATAAAAAATCATACTAAAATAGGAGATTGGGTTTACGACCCTTTTTTGGGCTCCGGCACAACTTTAATAGCAGCAGAAAAATTAAAACGAAAGTGCATAGGAATTGAATTGTCACCAGCCTATTGTGATCTTATTGTCAAAAGGTACATTAATTTGATCGCAAAACAAGGATTTAATGCCATTATCAAACGCAACGGAAATTTAATATCTCACGAAGAATTTATGTAAATTTCACCCAAAACTTTAAAAAAGGTGTAAATTTTATCCTAAACAAGTTATAAAATCTTTCCTAAAAATCAATCGCATTTAAGGAAAAAAATGACACCGACACAAAAAACGCTAAATTGGCTTATAACAATAACACTGATAGCTGTAGGGGCTTATTGCTACCTTAAATCTTATGGATATTGTGAGGAATATCGCATACCACACAAACAAGAATATCTTTTTCAAAACCTAGAATTACGCTCGCATGCAAGTCGTCCTACCGGTCAACAACGCATTAAGTGGCAAGAAGAATATGAATTGCACTTATTTCATGCTAAACGAACTTACGAAGACGCTAAAAATCGTGTATGGTATTTGCCAAATGTTACTTGGAGGCAACGTGGTCGAGAAGCTTGGAACGCTGCATTTGCAACGGTTGGCGCTTCAACTCCACAGTTAAAGCTTGTTTTAGCAGTCAGCTCATTGCTCTGCCAATATGGGTTGGATTGTATGGATGAATGGGAATACATCGAAGAAAAGCTTTATTGGTCAGAATATCATTTTAAAGAATGCGAAAAATATCAAGCGTTGATAAATGGGTAAAACATGAAATGGATTAGACCAAAAGATAAACTGCCCCCACAAGGAAAAAAAATCCTGTATTTCAAAAATGGCGATATTTACGTCGTTCAACGATTTGCCGAGATGTGGTTACCCATTCCGTTTTATGATTCTAAATATGCATTTCACGATGAACCAGACCTTTGGTGTGATATTGAACCACCGGAAAATTACACCGGTAAAATATTTGTTAAAAGCGCTAAAACTGAAGATCGTCATTTAATGACTATTGATGAATTTCAAATGTATTGTCCATCAGAATATGAAAAGCTAATAAATTCGCAAAAAGAATTATGGGAAAAAAACATTAAAAAATAATCAATGTAATCTTTTTACAGAATCGGATATAGAATGACAACGACTCAATGCGATTCTTGCAAAAATCCCCATGATCCAAATACCCAACCTTACCGATGGTGTGTAACTTGCGAAAAAAAATTATATGTCCGAACTGTTATTGGACTCATGAATGTGTCCCTGGAAAAGGAAAACATATTTGGATTATTACAAATCCTGAATGGATATGTAATTTAAAAAAAAACTTTACGGTGCCAAACAAATGAATAGAAAAAAGAAAAAGCTAATGTATATCAGGATAAAAAATTCCTGGAGAAAATATTTGACAACTTCAAAAATAATAGACATCACCACAACTTTTTATCATGGCTTAGCGCATAATCCCAAATATCCATTAAATAAAATCATCATGAATTTTAAAAATCGTGATGAAATTGTGAAATATGGAGTAAAATGTGTGTCACGATAATGGATTTTTTAATCTAAAAAAATTTTAAGCTTGAGTGGCAGAGTGGCTGATTGCAATAAGGATAATCATTTGTGAAATTCCTCTAATTCATCTTGAATATTTTTTGGTTTTTTTCTAGGAATATAATCTTTTAATTTTTTTCTCTTAAATTCTCTTTCTCTACGCAATTCTCTGTAAGATTGTCTTAAATAATCATATTTTTCAGGATTTTTCATATATTTTTCTTCGTTTTGTTCTACCCAATTTACAGCATCTTCCAACGTACAAAAACTTATTGTAAATGATGGAATCCCTTTTCTTCTTAATTGAACTTGATAAGACCAATTTACTGACCCTTTAGGAATTCTTTTTCTAATTGATGCCATTTTTTTAATCTATAGAATTCTTGATTCCCAACATTTTTTTGTAAACTTCAAGTCGTTCATTTTTGTTTAAGGAATTAATATATTTAATATTATCAAGGACTGTTTTTTCTTCTTTTTGCAATTTTTTTGTTTTTCTAACACAAAACCTCATTTACGAAAATTTATAACAAAAAAAAGTAAACACTACAAGAAAAGAATGTCATAACAGAGTACTCCCTAACGCATATCCCTTTCAAAAAAATGTTTTTTTAATCTTGTGTTTCAACATAATCGTTATTTTTCCTCTTGACAGTATGTAACACTATGTCTTAGACTTTAAATAAACAAAACGAGAAATAAAATGAACCAAGAAAAAAAAATTAACGAAAAAGCGGTGACAAATTTTTTAAGTTCAATTGATTTAAAAATGACAATTCAAGAACATGCGCAAAATGCTATTCATGATGCATTTTCTTATGGGTGGAATGCTGAGACCTTGATGGAGATTTTTAAAAAATTAGATAAAGCTTATTCAATCAAAGAAAAATAATAGGATTGCGCAAAAAATTGACAGCAAACAAAAGGAACCAACGTGGAAAATAAAATTTTTTACATTTTAATTGTATTGGTTATGGGATTTGCTAATTATTGGGAAAACGCACAAACACTTCTTTTGTTTTGTATTTTTTTACAACTAATAATTTTAAATGGAAAATTTGAATAATGGAAAATGAAGATTTATTTGAATCGGTAGAAAAACTACAAAAAAATGTTGAGTTTATAGCAAACGTATTAGAACTTCCACTTCCGGCTGATAAAAATTATCACGATTGCCGGCTTTATACGATAGAAATGTCTGGAAACGAAGAAGGAGATTTATTTTTGCATATGCGCAACTATTTGCACAAAATGAAAAAAATTCAAGTTAAGTATTGTCCAGTTTGCGGATATGAAGGAAATACCCCTCCATGTTTTAAAAAACCCACTATTCCGAGGAAAGGCGATGGATCATGACAATATTGATGAAAGACTGGGAAAACCTTTAATTGAAAAGCTGCAAGACATGCAAAAAAGACTGCAAAAAAATATAGACGTAGTTTATTTACAATGCTTTATATGCGACGGAATAAGTGATAAGGATGAGTTTGCAAGAACGAACGGACAGTTATGGGGATTAACTTTCGTTAAAGGAATGCTAGACGCAATCCTACAAGAAGAAACAAGGATATTATGGGACAAGGAAAAAAAATTGGATATAAGCGAGTAAGCACAATTGAGCAAAATCATGAAAGCCAATTAAATGGTTTAGAATTAGACAAAGTTTTTGCGGACGTCGAAACGGGTTATTCCACAAAAAACAGGCATCAACTTCAATTGTTAAAAGATTATGTAAGAGAGGATGACATTGTTTTTGTCGAATGTATGGATCGTTTAGGAAGAAACGGATATGATCTAGACGAAATTGTCGAATTTTTACTAAAAAAAGGCGTTCAAATTAATTTTGTAAGGGAAGGAATTGTTTTAGGTAAAAAAAATGACATTATGTCAAAACTAGCTTACGATATGATGAAATCATTTATCCATTTTTTTTCTCAACTGGCAAAAGAAAGACAACGAATAGGTATAGAAAAAGCAAAAAAAGAAGGAAAATACCGGGGCGGGAAATCAAAATTAGATTTTTTTATGCAATGTAAAATTAAAGAATTGATGCAAACGAGAAAAACCAAAAGTCAAATTTCAAAAGAACTTGGAATTTCTAGATTTACTCTTTATCGTTATTTAGAAAAAATACAGCACGCAACATCGGAGAATCAATCATGTCAGATACAGGTTTAGTATACACAGGAAAAATAATTGCAATAGAAGAAATCGAAGGCGCTGATTTTATCGTTTGTGCAACTGTGATATGTGGTTTAGGAGGTAAATGGAAAGGCGTCGTTCGAAAAGCTGAATGCGATATTGGTTTATTGGTTACTGTTTATCTTCCGGATGCTCAAATAACCCCCGAGCATGCGAGTTTATATGGGATGGATTTTCTTAGTTCATCAAATTATCGAGTCAAAATGAAACGTTTTAAAGGCGCACCTTCCGAAGTTGTAATTATGCCATTGCAAATAGCCGGCGGTTATGTTGGCGCTGATTGCACAGAAATTCTTAAAGTTACCAAATATCAAAAACCTATTCCAAAAAAATTACAAGGCAAAATTAAAGGTGATTTTCCTTCATTTATTCCTAAAACATATGAACCTCATTATCAGAGTTCACTTGGGAAATATTATATAGAAAAATTAAAAGGAAAATCTTTTTATGTCACCGAAAAAGTAGATGGCTGCAGCACTACAGCATTTAAATACAAAGGAAAATTTGGTGTTTGTAGTAGAAACTTTGAACTAGAAAAGGATGAAAATAACGAATTTTGGAAAATAGCCATTCGTTATCAATTAGAAGAAAACCTTCCTGACGGGTATGCTATTCAATGGGAAACATGCGGTCCAAAAATACAGGGAAATTCGATGGGATGGAACGATATTCAAGGACTTATGTTTTCTGCTTTTAATATTAATAAACAAAGATATTGCACTTTTTTGGAATTATGCAAACTTTCTATGCGTCTTAAATTTCCCATGGTCATGATTTTACAACAAGGACCATTTTTTTCTCCTAAGGGAATAGAATTATTAGGAGAGGGAAATTATGATAATGGAAAACCAAGAGAAGGGGTTGTGGTTCGTTCTACAGAATATATTTTAGGAAACAAACCAATTAGTTTTAAGGTAATCAATTTAAATTATGAAAAATGAAAAACGTGAAAATTTATATGATCGTGAATTTAAACTTAAATTTTTTGGTGAAGGCGAATGGTTAGATGAGCCGGATTCAATTACATTTGAACATAAAAGGATAAAATGCCTTGTTGATCGTGTATTAATAAAAGAGCCTTATTGCCCGGAAGAAACATATTTTGGCGGTCATTTATGCGGTTATATATATTTACCACCCGATCACCCTCTTTACAATATTAATTGTTATGATAAATTTGATTGTCATCAAGGCATAACTTTTCAAGAGGAAAATGAAGAAGGTTTTATGATTGGTTTTGATTGCGCTCATACTGGTGACTTAGTTCCATCCATGGAACATATGCGTAATACATTGCCTGAACTTATAGAATTAAAAAAACGTTATCCTGCACCTAATGGTTTAAAAAAACACCCATTGTTTAATCCAACTTACAAAAACGTCAATTTTTGCATTAAACAATGCACGTTTTTAGCTGAACAAGCTGCAAAAATGATGGTTTCATAATGATACAGTTGGAAAAAGGACAAATTTATTTAGCTATTGGACTTTTTATTTTGGGTTGGTCCTATGATGTAGAAGTCTTTAAAGCTTTATCAGCAGGAATTTTTTTAGGATGTGGAACTTATTTTTTTACAAACAGTTTATTTGAAAAAGATAGGGATTTATGACCTACTTTGATTGCAAAAAAATGCATTCAAAATGCAAAGCTCAATGCTGTGGTGTCGTTCCTATTCCTAAAGATGTATATGAAAAGAATCAAGATAAAATAGTGAGAAAGCCCCATCTTCTTATTGATGCTGGCGTAAACGTTATTCCTATCACTAAGGACGCTTATTGTCCTTTTCTTACGGAAAAACTAGATTGCAATATTTACGATGATCGCCCCACTATTTGCCGGAAATTCGGAGATGAAACTCATCCAATGCTTTGTTGTCCTTGTCTAGATAAGAATGGAAAAATAAGGTCAAAAAAAAATCAAAACATAATGGAAATAAAATCTAAAGAATTTTTAAATCGTTTGAGGA
>CAIWKX010000139.1 GCA_903913315.1 uncultured Bacteroidota bacterium
CTATCTTTGAAATTGCTGCCCCAGCAGGAGTAGCAATGGGAAGCATTGGCGGCGGCGGACGATATGATGATTTGACGGGTATCTTCGGGTTGAAAAACATGAGTGGCGTTGGGATTTCGTTTGGATTGGATAGAATTTATTTGGTTTTAGAAGAACTGAATTTGTTTCCAGAAACGGTAACGACTTCTACTAAAGTACTGTTTTTAAATTTTGGCGAAAGCCAAGCTTTTGAAACCATGCAAGCCGTTACAAAACTTCGCAACTTAAATTTTAATGTCGAATTTTATCCTGATAATGCTAAAATTGACAAACAATTCAAACATGCCGAAAGAAGAAGTATTCCTTATGTAGTAAAAGAAATTACTAACGAAATGTTTACCTTAAAAAATATTATTTCGGGCGAGCAAACTCAAGTTAGCTTTGAAGAATTGGTTGGGAAATTAGGAATTACGAATTAGGAATTATAAGTGGTTATTGGATTTAATTGAAATGGTATTTTTTCACTTTTTTAAAAACCATATAAATTTCAAAAACTATAAGTCGGCATGTTGTTTGAGAACAAGAATTGTCTCTCGAAACTTTCAGTAGATTTTTTATGATTATAAAACAGAAAAGCCACGCAGTGAACGTGGCTTTCCATTTTAAGAAAAATCATAAACCCCTTTTGAAAATGATTTTCCTCTTATTTTTTATTTCAACCCTTTTTGTAAAAGAAAAGGTGGGGTTTGTTCGGTATTTAAAAAGTTATTATGCTATATATGAGAAGAACCACGCTTAAAAAAGCGTGGTTTTTCGGTCGTCAAACCATTATTCTTAACCCTAATTAAAAATAATTTTTTTCGATGTGTCGCCTTTGTCGGTCTTTACTTTTACAATGTACGTTCCTGTGCTCAAATCTCGAATAAATACTTGGATGTTTTGCTGATTTTGATCTTTTACATCAAATTCATTTACCAATTGTCCTAACATATTGAAAAGCGATACTTTTTCTACCGTGGTATCAATCACGTTGTTTTTTATGCTTAAAATATTACTTGAACTGAAATAAGCAATGTCAATTCCATTCTCTAAATCAAAAGTATTTGTAGCTAATGCCGAATTATTTTTGAAGGTTAAAGAAAAGCGAGTTTCCGTTAAACCTGCCGGTACTTGTACTGTATATTTTTGAGAGGTAATATCGTGATAAATTCCGGTGGTATTGTCAAGAATATATATTTTTTGACTGGTATTCCAATGTTCTGTTTTGTCGACCATTATATCAACTGGCCCAGCCACATTAGTTTTTATTCCCAAAGGGTAGGTTTTGTTAACATCAAAATATCCAACACCTTGAATGTTCAATCGAGTACCACTATTCATAAAATACATATCATTAAGTTGGTTGTCAATGTTAATAGCATCATATCCAACATCAATTCCGTCAGTGGCATGATTTTCCATGAATCCTAAAAGGATCTGTCTGTGATAATTATCGGTAGAATTCAATCCTAAACGCACTCTTTTAAAAGTATCAGTTGGCACAAAGTCTTCGGCATTATTTCCAACTACTGTGCTTACAATAGTTTGTTTAAAAAGAGTATTTGAGTTGATAGCATCATCTTCTTTTACAAAACCTCTTATACTATTGTCAAAAGTTACTGTTCCTCCAATTGTAGAGCCTACAATAAAAAATCCTTGTCCTACAGGAATGTATCGATTTGGTATTTTAGAACTAGTTCCAACACCACTAATGGTTACGGGTGCTACAGGGCCTGTACCACCAGTTAAGTTAAGTGCTGAATAACCTCCTTGATAATTAGCTACTGTATGGGTGTTGTTGCTACTAGCATGTTGCCAAAAATAAATAGTACCCGTGATAGCATCACTATTGTTTACAATAAAAGCATTGGAATCAATAGCAGATGGATAAGGATTTCCGGATAGGTTTAAGTTTCCGGCGGCAATTGATGTGGTTATTGCTCCATTATTTGGTTTACCTACAAAAGTATAGTTTTGTGTTGCTGTTGTAGCTCCACTTCCTTTTAAAGTATATCCCTGAGCCGGTAATAATGCGCCTGTCTGTCCAACCGACGCCCAATTTGCATAGGCATTACTTAAATTTTGGTATTTAAATATCCAATAGCTACTCAACGTTATTGGGCTTGTAGGGCTACCATTTAATCCCGTTGTCCATGTTATGTTTTGAGGAGTTCCCGTAGTTCCGTCCTTCATTACACCATCGACTGTGAAGGAATTATTGTTGGAACTTGTATTGATTGGTCCAACAGGTGATGACCAATAGTTATAGTTATATAAGTTAGATTGTCCTTGTTGGTCTCTATGAACATTACCTGCGCTTGTTACATCTAAATCACTATTAGTGGTTTGAACTAGTTGTGATTTTCCGCTTAGAAGAAGTGTTCCGTCTAATTTTAAATACCAATCGTTTTGAATTTTAGTATCATTATTCATCGTAATTGTTGCACTTGGATTAACAAACATTCCTAAATCAATGTTATTTGATACTTCAGTAATGTTATGATTAACTTGAATAATTGACCAATCTTGATCCATAGCGTCCAATCCTCTAATATCATTCGTAGGATCATCAATTGCTGTTGCAAAAGATCCCGTTCTTTGTGTTACAAAAGGCATTGGAGCTTGCTGTACATAAATATTTTTAAAATTGTATAACTTCATTCCAGTTCCTTTATCTATTGTTGCGGTTGTTAAGTCGTCAACAATATCATCTTTATAAGTATCCATTCTATAGTAACGCAATAAATTGGCAAAAGGTAAACCAGGAATTTTTTTAGGGATGATAGCACCTCGTACTTGAGAACTTGTGTTTTGAATTTCTTGATACACCATTTTCTCAACTTGATCATCAGTTAGAGCAGTATTAAATACTCTAATCTCATCGATTTTTCCTTTAAAATATTTTGTATTAGCGGCTGGATTTTTTCCTAGAGTTAATTTTGTAGCATCAGCAGCAATATTTCCAGTTGCCGTTTGGGAAGCTACTAACACTCCATTTAGATACAATTTAACTAATCCACCGCCATAAACGGCCGCTACATTATACCATTGTTTTGTATTTAAAGTAACAGTATTGTAAGTAAGGGTTGTACTATTTACAGCCACTTCTAGGTTTTTAGCACTGGTCACTCTAATTTGAAATTTGTCTTGGCCTACAATCACACCATCTGTGCTAAAGGCACTATTTAAATCAATCCAAGCCATTAATGAGGCATTTGCTAACCCTCCAAGAATTGCGGCATTTTCAGCGTAATCATTTCTTCCATCAAAATCTAATTCAAGTTTTCGATTCAAATCTCTTGGAGAACCTATTACATTTGGATTAGTATCAAAAGTGTCTAAAATTCCATCTTTGTCAATGTCAACAGATCCATCTATTTTTCCATCATTATTGGCATCCAAACTGCCATACAAACCAGTTTGAATATCATATATTCCGTCATTATTGGAGTCTAAATCTAAATAATCGGGAATTCCATCACCATCAGTATCTTGTGCAGAAGCTCTAGAAATAGTTCCAAAACCAACATAGTTATCATATAAATCTAATATACCATCTTTATCACTATCTAATAAATCTCCTTTTCCATCATCATTAATGTCGCCATCACCATTTAACATTCCCGCTTCATCCACATCAAATAAGGAGTCATTATCACTATCTAAATCTAAATAATTAGGAACGCCATCCCCATCAGTATCAGGAATAGAATACGTTCCAGCAGCAATTTGAGCATCTATAGCATCGTGAAGTCCGTTATGATTGGCGTCTACCCATAAGCTAGGATCCATTTTAGAAGATCCATTACTATAGGCTTTATATCCAGCTTCTTCAATATCTGGAATTCCATCATTTTCATCATCCAAATCAAAGATGTTAGGAATTCCATCACCATCAGAATCTACATACAATTGACTAATTGTAATATCATCCATAGCAAAGTCATTTCCACCACCTCCGGCGGCATTGTTTTTAATTTTTATAATAAAATCAGTTACATTACCTAAATTAACTGTTGTTGTATAATTTAACCAATTGGATAAGGATGGACCACACGTATTGTCGGCAGGATTGCTAGCTGAACATCTACCGATATCCCCTGTATTATAACTTGCAATTAATGTAGCTCCCGTTACGTCCCTAAATTCAATAGTAATATTTGGCAAAATAGTTCCGCTTAAATTTCCTTGTCTCATCATGTTCATTACCCAAAAACTAAAAGTGGTTGGGGTATTAGGTAATACACCGTTAATAACAGCTTGATAAAAATAAGAACCAGCAGAAAAATCAGCATTAAATATCGCCATTCTTCCATAAAGATCTCCTGTGTGGTCACGTTGGTCTGTCCAAGCTAAATCATGGTGAAGATTTTCTGGATCCGAAGAGATACCATTAGTATTAGTTATTATATAATTAACACAATACTCCCCGTCATCAAGTACTCCAGAAGAGTTAGACGCACAATTATTGGCATTTGTTGTTATATTATCTTCATAACAAGAGGTAGTTGTGGCACCAGGAATGTTAATATTAATTTGTCCTTTTGTTTTACCTGCTCCAAAAGTTTCATTTAAAAAAACATATTGAACTAAATTGTTTGTTGGATAATTAAGTGCGTCTGATTGCTCTTTAATGTCTGGTATCCCGTCATTATCATCATCTAAGTCTTTATTATCAGTAACACCATCTCCATCGGTGTCTAAATAAGTTTGAACTCCCAAGCCAGTTATTGCAAAAGTAAAAGGGTTCATTCCTGTTGCATTGGTGACTAATGAAAATGTTGCAGTTTTGGTACCTTTGATAGTTGGATTAAATGCAATTTCGAATGTAGAAGTGCCTCCTGGAGCTATTGAAGAACTTGGAGTTAACGTCATACTAAAATCACTTGCATTTAGTCCAGTAAAAGACGCCGCTCCAATAAATAATGTTCCAGTTCCACTATTTGTAATTGTATAAGTAACTATTACAGAACCACTATCAATAGATACGTTACCAAAATCAGTAAGTTTTGTAGGTGTAGGAGTAGTATCACCATTAGAAATTGCTATTGCATTAGTATTGGTTACTGTCATAGCTAATGTTCCACCAGTTCCTTGTATTTTGTAGGTGAATGGATTTTTAGTACTGTCATTATTAACTATGCTAATTGTTGCAGTTCTTGTACCTGTTCCACTAGGCGTAAATAATACTGTGAAAGTTGAACTTCCAAAGGCAGCAATTGTCGCACTTGGTGCCGTTTGAATTGAAAAATCAGCAGCATTGGTTCCACTAAAAGATATTGCACCAATTGTTAATGGAAAATTACCACCATTAATAATTGTAAATGTTCTTGTAGAAGCAACAGTACTGAAATCTGTCCAATTTGAAGTTGAAGGTGTTGTTGAACCATTAGTAATGCTTGTTGCATTCCCTTGGATTGTAATTCCTTGTACCACTCCAGTTCCTTGCACTTTATAAGTAAATGGATTTTTAGTACTATCATTATTAACGATGTTTATTGTAGCAGATCGAGTACCTGCAGCACCAGGAGTAAATAAAACTGTAAAGGTTGTACTTCCAAGAGCAGGAATACTAGAACTTGGTGGTGTTTGAATTGAAAAATCAGATGGGTTAGTTCCTGTAAAAGTAATTGCGCCAATGGTTAATGGTAAGGTACCTGTATTATAAATTGTATAAGTTCTAGTTACGGTTACAGTACTAAAATCTGTCCAATTAGTGGTTGATGCGGTGGATGCTCCATTAATTATTGCTGTAGCATTTCCCTTGATAGATATAAGCTGGGTGGCACCTGATCCACTAATCGCAAATGTAAAAGGATTTTTGGTGCTATCATTGTTAATAATACTAATTGTTGCATTTCGAGTTCCTGTAGCACTTGGAGTGAACAATACTGTAAACGTAGTACTTCCATAAGCTGCTATTGTAGCACTAGGAGCTGTTTGAATCGAAAAATCTGAGGCATTAGCTCCTGTAAAATTTATTGTTCCAATATTTAGAATAACATTTCCGCTATTAATAATGGTAAAAGTTCTTGTATTGGTTGCATTGCTAAAATCAGTCCAATTGGTTGTTGTTGTAGTAGATGATCCATTTGTTATTGTTGTAGCATTTCCTTGAATTGAAATTCCTTGAACAACACCTGTCCCTTGTAATGCAAAAGTATAAGGATTATTACTTGAATCATTGTTAATTATTGAAATTGTTGCTGTTCTAATTCCAGCAGCAGAAGGATTAAATGTCACAATAAATGTTGTGCTTGATGAAGTTCCTACCGAATTAGATGGAAGGGTGGTTACACTAAAATCACTTGCATTAGCTCCTGAAAAAGTGATGGCTCCAATATTTAATATTCCAACACCTGTATTATTAATTGTAAAAGTACGTGTTGAATTAGTTGCACCAAAATCAGTCCAGTTAGAAGTTGAAGCCGTTGAACTTCCATTAGTAATTGCGATAGCATTTCCAGTAACATTTATGGAAGAATAGTCTACAGTTGCTACTACGGCAGTTCTTGGTGATGAAGAACAAGTTCCATTTACAGCTTCAACATAGTAAGTTGTAGTTGCTGAAATAGAAGGTGTTGTAAAACTCGATCCAAAACCAATAGAAGTACCTCCTGTTAAATTGGCATACCAATAAGGAGTACCTGCAGAGGGAGTTGCTCCAATATTAGTTGTTCCAGTTCCAGTTCTTGTTGCAGGTACTGTTGTTGTAATTGTTGGGGTTGAATAAATGGTTAATACTTTTGTAGAAATGTCATCACTACATCCTACACTTGAAGCTGTAAGAGTAAGTATAACACTTCCTGCGGTGATGTCAGCAACACTCGGGGTATAAGTACAAGTAGTCAATGAGTTTGCATTTGTAAAAGTACCAGTTCCGTTTGAAGTCCATGTTACTGTCGTATAGTTTGTCGCTGTTGCCCCAGATGTAATGTTTACTGAAGAAGAAGTTGAACAAGTTGATATTGCATCACCTGCAGTAGCTGTAGGGGCAAGTATATTCAGTGCTTTTGTGGAAACATCATTAAAGCAAGGACTTAAGCCTATTGCCGTAAGCGTTAAGGTTACACCTCCGTCTAAATTGTCAGCGGCACTAGGAGTATAAGTACAAGTAGTTAATGAATTTGGATTTGTAAATGTTCCTGTACCACTTGAAGTCCAAGTTATGCTAGAATAATTAGTGGCACTTGCTCCAGCGGTAATGTTTACTGTTCCTGAAGCATTACATAAATTTATTACTGTTCCTGCATTTGCTGACGCAGGAGAAGTAATTGTTAAGGTTTTTGTGGATGTTGCTGAACATCCTGCATTTGTTGCTGTTAATGTTAAAATTACACTGCCGGCAATAATATCTGCAGAACTTGGAGTATAGGTACATGCAGTTAATGAATTAGCATTTGTAAAGGTACCACTTCCACTACTTGTCCAAACTGCACTAGTTTGATTGGTAGCAGTTGCTCCAGCACAAACATTAGTTGACACATAAATGGAACAAAAAGATATTGCTGTACCAGCTACTGCTGTTGTAGCTGGGCTAATGGTTAAGGTCTTAGTCGATGTTGCGGTTGTACATGGTGAATTTCCATTAGCAGTTAATGTTAAGGTTACATTTCCTAAAGCAATATCTGCTGCACTAGGTAAATAAGTACATGACGTTAATGAATTTGAATTTGCAAAAGTACCTGTTCCACTTGATGTCCAAAGTATTGAAGTATAATTAGTGGCAGTTGCGCCACTTGTAATATTAACTGCGCCAGTTGTTGAACATGTATTAATATTAGCTCCTGCGACTGCTGTTGGAGCGGCAATAACAGTTGTACTAGCTGTGTTATTTAAGCTAATTGTACTATTACATGTTCCAGAGGATAAATTTGTTATGGTAATTGTTGTAGTTCCAACATTTAATGTTGAAGTATTAAAAATTCCTGTTCCTGGACTTCCGGAGTTGAAACTCATAGTTGCTGTACTACCAGTTGCAGTAGTTGACCCAGAAAGATTATAGGTAACGGTATATGTTCCAGTAGTAAGTGATGTTGATCGCAAAGTAACTACTGAACTAGATGAACTACATAATGTTCCTGTTGCAGAAGCAGACGAGGTTAAACTATAGGTTGGACAAGTATATGTTATTGTCATATAGCCTCCAGCTCCAGCAGCCCCACTAGCAGAGCCAGTGCCTCCGCCTCCGCCTCCGCCGTAGTTGTTTCCAATTGTTCCATTTGTATTGCTTGAAGTACTTCCAGTACCTCCAGCTCCGGCATTTGTTCCGCCTGATGCTCCAGCAGCTGGTATTGTTCCAGCAGCCCCACCATTTCCAGCAAATGCAGCCCCACCACCACCACCACCACTTCCAGTAGTAGATCCAGCTTTACCAGCACCTCCAGTTTTATTTGTTGATCCACCAATACCAGTTCCACCGGTACCAGCACTTCCACCAGCACTTCCAGTTCCACCACCACCACCACCACCACCATTTGCGGTGATTGTTGTTCCTCCAAAAGTAGCAGTTGTTGTACCTCCAGTTCCTCCACTTGAAGCAGTTCCAGCAGTTCCAGCAGTTCCTATTGTTATGGGATATGAAGTTCCTGCTGTAACGGTTATGCTTAAGTTTTGTGAAAAGCCACCACCGCCACCACCGCCACCGCCGTATTTGGAGCCACCACTACCACCATGACCACCTCCGCCACCAGCACCAAAAGCATTAACCTGAATTGAAGTAACTCCAGCTGGAGGAATAAATGTCCCCGAGCTAGTATAAGATATAGTAGTTTGAGCATATCCAAAACTAACTATCATTAATAGTAAAATTAAGAAGATAAGTTTTATTACTGCTTTTTGTAAACTTGTTTTCATAACTATTTAGGGTTTAGTTATTGATTTTTTTGAATTACGTATCTAATTCTATTTTATTGATTTGACAAGCCAAAAATAGGGATGAATATGATTTAAAAAAAATATTTCATCGATAAAATACACTTAAAATCGACAAAATACATTTAATATATATTAAAGTAAGAAAAAAATTATAAATATAAATAACTTATATCGATAATTCGATAAAATAAAATAGATTGAATAACAATGTTTTACAAAAAAGAGAATTTAAAAAAAAAGAGGAGGAGTTAAAAAAGTCTTAAACAATGATTTGTTTAAGACTTTTATTTTTTGTAGCGAGAGGGAGATTTGAACTCCCGACCTCAGGGTTATGAAAAAAAAATACCCTCAAAAAAACAGTCTTTTAAGGGGTATTTTGTTTTTTTTCTTGATTTTCTAAAATTTCCTTACTCTAATTCCTTACTCTATTATTCAAATTGATTTACGAAATATCATAATCTCTTTCTCCAGTATATTCTTTATAATTTTTGATAGTTTGAATCATTACGTGGGAGTCATCTTGTAGTCTCATAATTTCCTTTACTTGTTCAATATCCCAATCTATTTCTAATACACATATTACATCAGCAAATAAATTGTTAATAGGACTGTAACTTAGTTTCCAACCGTGTAAACAATATAATTTGTTTTCCCTAAGACCTTGTTGAAATTCTATCAGGTCAGATGTGCACTCAGCTCTGAATTTAAATTTGTTTACCGTTGTAAATTTTCGGATTTTGAAATGTTCCTTTTTGTTCTTCATTTTTTTTAAATTTTAAATTATATATTGAAATTATAGTAGATTAAATTTGATAAGTCAAACGCTTTTTGTTTTAACCCAAAACTTCGTAAAAAAATTTCTGCTCTTTCGAGGAATATATTGCTCCGGCCTTTTGAGATTTGACATTATATTCTTCAAGATAAATTCTTGATTCACTTATTGTGTTTGGCTCACAAATGATTGTCAGTTTATCATTAATATCAGTGAGTTCTATCATATCCTTTGTACAGTCAATTAAAAAATGAGAATGGAAGTAATTGTCATTTGGATTTTTTTCGATGGAGTAATAAAGGGTTAATCGATTGTTCTCCATTTGTAGCGTTTTAAGTTCTTCAAATAGGAACCTCATCTTGCCTTTCAGTTCTTCAATGGTTGTGCTTCCTGGAACAATGTTTCCGATGAAGTTCCAATAATGATTTCTAACCCATTTTATTGTAAGATTGATTTCCCTTTTACTTAATCTTCTTCTTTTACGGAATAATTCATCCATTGCAGAATAATGGATTAATCGTGAAGGAGAACCTGATTTTGATGTAACAAATTTTGTCTTTGTTGCATCAATTTTTCTTATTCTCTTTTTATAGGTTGCTATTGAGATTGGATATATTTCTAATACTTCTTTCTTTGAATACCATTCTTTATACTGCATAAGTAATCTATCTTAATATTTATAAGTTTATTGATTTTGATTTCACTCCCAGTCACATTAGTTGTCAATTTTAAGTGTTTGTTTTTTAATTATGTAACCACTTAAAATTTGACTTACACCGAAAGAGTATTTATCTTATTTAAATAAATAGACCAATGAGTTTGAAAAGTCATTTAGCAATGAAGATTTTTTTATATCCGTCCCAAAAATCCATTAAAAATGGGACGAAAATATTGAGATTATTGATTTTATGATGAAAAATTTGGATTTTACGTAACTTATAAGTTACCTTTGTGAAATGAAAATTCGAGAGGTAATAGCGTATAAGAATTACTTTGAAGATTTCCTGTTTGGACAGCCAAAAAAAGTTCAAGACAAAATCTTTAAAATAATTGAAGCCATTGAAACACTTGAAAGAGTTCCCTCAAATTATTTGAAGGCTATGGAAGGAACTAATGGTTTGTATGAAGCGAGAATACAACTTGCGTCTAATATTTGGAGAGTATTTTGTTTTTTTGATAACGGAAAGTTAGTTATTTTGTTAAACGGCTTTCAAAAGAAAACTCAAAAAACACCAAAAAATGAATTAGAAAAAGCGTTGCGTCTAATGAAGGAATATTACCAAGAAAAAAATATATAATTATGGAAACTAAAAGTTGGAAAGATATTAAAGATAATGTTTATGGTGCTAAAGGTACTGATAGACGTGATGAACTTGAAAGAGATTTTGAAGGTTTTAAAATTGGTCTTCAATTAAAAAAGGCAAGAGAGGATAAACATTTAACCCAAACAGAGCTTGGGGAACTAATATTAAAAAAGAGAGAATACATATCAAGAATAGAAAATAATGGGAGCAACCTTACCTTAAAAACTTTGTATGATATTGTAGAAAAAGGTTTAGGTGGTAAAGTAAAAATTCAAATAGAATTGTAATAGAACTTTTTAATCATAAGTTTTAACAGCCTCCACTTCGGAGGTTTTTTTATTTTCTCACATCAAAAATAACATTTGAATGTCTCAAAATAATTAACGTTGCAAAAAAATCAAAATATCGGCGCGAACCTACAGTGTTTTCGCTATATTTTAGCATCAGAAAATTTCAAAGGATAAAATTGAGACACTATGACAAAAGCTGTAATCTATTCTCGGGTGAGTTCCGAAGGTAATCGCCAAGACACCGAGAGACAAACAAATGAACTTATTGAATATGCCAACAAAATGAGATATGAACTCGTTGAAGTGTATGAAGAAAAAGTGAGTGGTTATAAGAAAAATGAAGACCGACCAATATTTTCAAAAATGTTGGAAGAAATTGAAAAAGGAATAATTGATAAAGTATTGGTTTGGGAGTTGAGTAGAATAGGTCGTTCGGTAATACAATCACTTCAAAACATTCAACTCCTAACTGATAAGAAAGTGTCCATCTATATCAAAAACTTCAACTTGGAGACATTGAATGATGATAAAACTCCCAATTCATTGTCTATGTTTATGGTGCAGATATTATTTAGTGTTGCTAATATGGAAGCACAATTAACCAAAAGCCGAATGATTTCCGGATATAACAATCATATCAAGAATGGTGGAAAGGTTGGGAGAAAGATTGGTTCAATTGAAACAGCGGAAGAAACGATTCAAAAGCATTCCGACGTAATCAAATTATTGAAAAAAAAGTTATCAATAAGACATATATCCAGATTAACGAATAAGTCAACTAACACTGTTCTAAAAGTAAAAGTTGTAGCAATTAAATTGGCACATATTTAGTCTAGTTCTTAAAAAGATTTATATTAGCATTGTTTTTATAATTAAACGCAATTTTAACACGATAAAATTTAATTATAAAGCGTTAAGTAATCCATTTTTAGATTTATATAAATTTAATATATTTTCGCATTATGGTAAAGTGTATTATAATTGATGACGAGCTAAACGCTCGTGAATTTTTAGAAGGATTATTAGAAAAATATTTTCCAAATAAATTTAACATAATTGCAAAGTGTGATAGCGTAGATACAGCTGTTAATTATATCTATAAACACAATCCAGAATTGATTTTTTTAGATGTTAATATGCCTAAAAAAAATGGATTTGAATTATTTAAAGAAATCAAAGAACTCAATTTTGAGGTAATTTTTACAACAGCATTTTCTGAATTTGCAATTGAGGCTTTAAAGTGTAATGCTTTTGATTACCTTCTAAAAC
>CAIWKX010000140.1 GCA_903913315.1 uncultured Bacteroidota bacterium
ATGTAATTTTTTAAAGTAAATGTTTTAATTTGGAATAGTTGATGGATGACCATGACTACTAAAACTCCATTGAGGAAAATATTGCTTCTACAAATTACTTCCCAAACAAAGAAAACACTTGATGTAAGTAACAAGAGAACAATTGTTTGAATTGGAAGCGCAACTTTAGAATATCTCAATAGGATAAAAAACAAGATGCATCCCAAAATTGAAAAATAACCCAGTTCACCAATGAAATAAAAAGGTAACGCCAAAATGAAATAGAAAGGCATTGGTCCGGGAGGGTTATTTAAATTTGATTTCGCAAAATAGACATATTTAGAATTGAAATAATTATCCCAAAATGAAGTTATAACGCTCCATCTATCAACATTTAGTTGTTCGGCAGGTAGTAATTTAAAGGCTATACTACTAGCAATTATAAATAGAATAATTACCAAGTAATTCAACTTAGTACTAGGTTTAATTATTTTAGTGATGAGGAACCTATTTTGCCAAACCAAGAAATAAATGGACGTTATTAAAAAAGATAATGGTAAATAATAGGATGTGATTCGGCTTACATATTTTGCAGAGAAAATAAAATTCACAAAAAGGAAAATAAACAAACTTATGTTTTTTTTGTTGAGTTTTTGCATTAACTAAAAAGTTTAGATCTGTAGATTTTATTTTTGCTAAAAAAATATTTCAAGGATGTTAAAAGTACACCAAAACCATAGTTTAAACTTCTATAAAAATTAATTGAGGAAGCTTCTTCAAAATATTTTGTTGGACAAGTTATTTCAGCTACTTCAAAATCATGATATAAGATTTGAGCTAAAAACTGATTGTCGAAAATAAAATCATTTGAATTTTTATAGAAATTAATACTTTCCAAAACTTCTTTTGAATAAGCTCTAAAACCAGTATGGTATTCAGATAATTTTTGATTCATTAAAAGGTTTTGACATAAGGTTAAAAATCGATTTGCAATATATTTATAAACAGGCATTCCTCCTTTTAAAGCACCTTTTCCTAATATTCGAGATCCTAAGACTACTGGATACACTTCATTAGCGATTAGATAACTCATAGAATGAATTAATTTAGGCGTGTATTGATAATCTGGGTGCAACATTATAATAATATCTCCTCCAAGTTCTAATGCTTTTTTATAACATGATTTTTGATTGCCACCATAACCTAAATTTATTTGGTGTTTTATTATGTGCTTTATACCTATTTCATTTGCAACCTTAATGGTTTCATCAGTGCTATTATCGTCAACAAGAATTACATCATCAATGATGTCAAAAGGTATTTCTTTATACGTATCGATTAATGTTTTACTGGCATTGTAGGCGGGAAGAACTACGATTATTTTCTTGTTGAGAATCATTGTAAAATAAATTATAAAAAAATAATAGTGTAAGTTTTTTAGGTAGAATAGGTCAATTAACAAATAAAATCATTTATTATTAAAAAAGCAATTTTATTTATTATGTAATAAATCTAATTTCAAAAATCTTCAATCGTTAATCCTTCATCGTTAATCAAAAAAAATCTCCCCAAACCTATCACGTCCAGTCTCCCTCTCCTTTGGAGAGGGTCGGGGAGAGGATTTCAAAAATCTTCAATCTTTAATCTTCAATTTTAAATCTGTATTACGATTAAAAAACTCCGTGTTACTTTGTGTTCAACTTTGTGAAACTCTGTGCACCAAAAATCCCAAACCATAACCCTTTTTGTTTTACTTTTGCCATGAAATAAAACAACAATGATTTTCACCGATACCCACACCCATTTATATTCGTCTCAATACCAAGACGACCGTCAAGAAATGATACAACGCGCTATCGATGCAGGCGTTTCAAGATTTTTTATCCCTGCTATTGATTCCACTTATACACAAAAGATGTATGATGTGGAGGCACTGTTTCCTGAAAATGTTTTCTTGATGATGGGATTGCATCCTACCTATGTAAAAGAAAATTACTTGGAAGAATTGGCGCACGTAGAAGCAGAATTGGCTAAAAGAAAATACTATGCAGTGGGTGAAATTGGCATGGACTTGTTTTGGGATAAAACCTTTTTGAAAGAACAACAACA
>CAIWKX010000141.1 GCA_903913315.1 uncultured Bacteroidota bacterium
TAGCTTTATCACAAGCTGATATCGCTTTAAAATATTATCAATTACAATTTGCAGCAGGAAAATTAATCAACTCATTCAACTTATCTACTAAACAATAGCCACATGGAAAAGACTCAAACCAATAAAAAATTCATCTTCATTTTTGCAGCATTAATCCTTGTTGGAGGAAGCTATGGCGTCTACAAATACATGCACTCGTTAGCGCACGAATCTACCGATGATGCACAAATTGAAAAGAACTTAAACCCTATTATTCCAAGAGTATCGGGTTATGTTACCAAAGTGTATGTAAAAGACAATGATTTTGTAAAAAAGGGAGACACCCTATTTACTATTGACAACAAAGATTATTTGGTAAAGGTCGAAGAAGCGAAAGCTGCTTTGGTTGCTGCTGAAGGAAGTTATGAAGCTTCTAAAGCAGACATTGGAACAGCGCAAGCCAACGTTTCAGTTTCGGATGCTAATATAAAATCTGCTGGTGGCAACATTGAAACTGCTAAAATACGATTGAAAAGAGCCTCTGACGACTTTGATCGCTATGCCAATTTATATAAAAATCATTCTATTACTAAGCAACAATACGAACAAGCCGAAGCCGCTAAACTTGAAGCTGCAAGTGAATTGAGAATATTGCAAGAACAAGAAAAAGCAACTTCTTATCAAAAAAATGTTGCCTCTGCTAGAACCAATGTATCTAACAAACAGGCAACAGTAGCTTCTTCAAATATCAAACGTGCTCAAGCTGTTTTAGAAGCGGCCAAATTGAATTTGGATTATACGGTGGTCACTGCAGCTATTGATGGACAAGTTTCTAAGATAGGTATTCAGCCAGGACAATTTTTACAACCGGGACAATCGTTGTTTTATATCATTAACAATTCGGTGGCATGGGTCACTGCTAATTTTAAAGAAACGCAGCTAAACAAAATGGTCGTTGGACAAAAAGTAACTTTAAAAGTTGATGCATATCCTGATACTGAATTTAAAGGAACAGTCACCAGTTTTTCTCCTGCTACTGGTGCAAGATTCTCTATATTACCTCCGGATAATGCTACAGGAAACTTTGTAAAAACCATTCAACGTTTGCCTATTAAAATTTCAATTGACGCTGATAATGATGCTGAAAAGGTAAAATTATTACGACCAGGAATGAATGTAGATGTTGATGTTCATATCAAGTAATTTTAAATATTAAATATTAGATATTAAATATCAAATATCTAAAAATCTAATATCTAATATCTAATATCTAATATCTAATATCTAATATTTTATATCTAAAAATGGTACAAGCAGACGATTTAGTAGAATATGGCTTTAGAAGGGTTATTATCACCATAACTGCCGTAATGTGTGCATTACTGGAAATTGTTGATACCACCATTGTAAATGTTGCGTTAACCAACATGCGAGGGAGTCTTGGGGCTACCCTTACGGATGTGGCTTGGGTTATTACTGCCTATGCTATTGCCAATGTAATTGTGATTCCTATGACCAGCTGGTTATCACAACAATTTGGACGCCGTAATTATTTTGCTGTTTCCATAATCATATTTACTACGGCCTCCTTTCTTTGTGGAAATGCCTCTAATATATGGGAACTTGTAGCTTTTCGATTTTTGCAAGGTTTGGGTGGTGGAGCGCTATTAGTAACTGCACAAACTATAATTACCGAAAGTTATCCGGCAGCAAAACGAGGCATGGCACAAGCCATTTATGGAATGGGAGTTATTGTTGGTCCAACCTTGGGTCCACCATTAGGGGGTTACATTATTGATCACGCTTCTTGGCCTTTTATCTTTTATATCAATATTCCTTTGGGTATTATTGCTACCATTTTGACTTTAACTTTTGTTCGAAGTCCAAAATATGGTGAAAAACTAAAAGCCCATCAAGTCGATTGGTGGGGCATCCTATTTCTGATTGCTTTTATTGGGTCCTTACAGTTTGTATTAGAGCATGGGCAACAAGATGATTGGTTTAATGACAATGTGATAGTGGGCTTAAGTGTGTTGTCCGTTTTTGGATTATTAGCTTTTATTTGGCGACAGCTCACCTATCAATTTCCGATTGTTAATTTAAGTGTTCTTAAGGATGGCAATTTACGCATTGGTATTTTGATGTCATTTATTATGGGATTTGGACTTTATGGTTCCACCTTGGTGATACCTATTTACACTCAATCCATTCTGGGATGGACAGCTACCGATGCTGGATTGTTACTGATTCCTGGTTCGATAACCACCGCTATCATGATGCCTTTTATAGGTAAGATGATACAAAAAGGAGTACCGCAAGGCTATATGGTTGCAGGAGGTTTTTTTATCTTCTTTCTATTTACCTTTTGGATGCACAATGTGATGACTCCTGACACCGGCGTTGAACACTTCTATTGGCCATTGATATTTAGAGGTATTGGATTGGGATTATTATTTGTACCGGTTACTACCTTATCCCTTTCTACTTTGAAAGGAAAAAATATTGGCGAAGGAGCTGCTTTTACAGGAATGATGCGTCAACTTGGTGGTTCGTTTGGTATTGCTATTATCACCACCTATATCACTCGATTGACTCAAAAACATAGAGTTGATTTAGTGCCTCATCTCGACGGTAGTCGCTTGGAAGTGCAACAACGGATAAGTGCCCTTCAAAGAACATTTATGTCAAAAGGTTTTAGTTCCAACGAAGCTTTAAAGAAAGCGTATCAAGTATTGGATTTTTCAGTAATTAAACAGAGTACTGTAATGTCTTACATGGATATATTTATGTATCTGGGATTGTTATTTTTATGTTGTATTCCAATCATTCTATTGATTAAAAGAGGGCAAAATAAGATTAATCCTGCCGATGCGATGCATTAAGATTACGATTGATATAGCAATTTAAAATAATAGAAGCTGTTTCACCTATTGTAGAACAGCTTCTTTCTTTTTTACTCCGAAAACTATCAGAAACCAACTATTTACAACTCCATCCTCAGCGACTTGATAGTATAGACTTGCATACTTTTTTCCTGAAGAGAGAAGTCCAATTGCGGATTGATAATTTTAAATAAACCAAGTTTTGACACTTAACTTTTATCCATCAAAACTTGCAAAAAAATAACAACTTAAAAAATAAAATACAACCTTAAAATTTATTCCGTTTTAAAATTCAAGTGGTTTTCAAGGGCTTTAAAAGTGCCTTTTTAATTTCCTTACACTCAATTTTACAATACATTAGAATATTATTTCATCAATTTATTATAGTTTTTTTCTTACTTTTTGAAAACATTTATTTTTAAAAAACGTTCAATATATCAACTATTTCGTTGTAGTTGTATTTTTTTTGTAATATTTACTTTCATTTTTTTGGATATAATGTATTTAATCGAATATATTTGCACTTTGTCGAGTTTATTTAAAATAGTTTAAAAAGATTCAAAAAATTATTATTATGAAAAATTTAAAATTACTTTTATTTTTTACTTTATTTATTGGAACAAGCACACCCCTAGTTTATGGGCAATGTTCTGGTTGTTTTTTAACCATTACCGCACCAAACAGTGGAACTTATAATCTTACATCCAATACAACAGTATGTATTGTAGGAACAGGAAGTTTTACTGGAGTATTAAATAATTTTAGTGGAAATACTTTATGTATTGGTACTGGGGTTACTTACAATCCATCCTCTGCACCAAATTATAATGGAAATTGGACCATAATCAATAATGGAACTTTTCAAAATGTAAGCAATTTGAATTTCAATTCTGGAACAAGTTTTACCAATAATGCAACGGGAACAATAAATATTCCAAGTACATTAAATTTAAATTCTGGAATAACATTTAATAATTATGGAACTTTAACTGTTGCTAATATTTCAATCAATAGTGGAGCTACAGTAACGCTTGGCGGAACAACTACAATTTCTGGATTTTTGAGTAACAATGGAGCTCTTACAGTTTCAGGTGCACTAACTGCTTCAAGTATAACAGTTAATAGTTCTGGAACAATTGTTGGTGGTTCTGGTAGCAACTGTAACAGTATAAAATCTACTGGTTCATTTAGTAACACTGGGACTATTGGAAATTCAGGTCAATATTTATATGTAGGGAACACGGGAGGTACTATCAATTCTCCTGCTACCACTGTAAGCCCAACTGCACCACCAAGTCAACCGACTTCATTGGTCCTAGGAAATACAGGTTCTACCATCAATGGTTCTTTTACGCAATGTACCTCTAGTGGTTATGTCATTTTAAGAGCTATTGCTGCCACTGCTCCCGCAACGACTAATCCAACCAATCTTTCCTCTTTAGTTGTAGGACAAACTCTTGGAGCTTGGACTGTAGCAGCCATCAATAGCGGACAAGCTACTACTACTTTTTCTGATAATGTTGGGGCTACCTGCACCAATGTCTATTATGCTATTTATGCTTATAACAGCGGTGGTTATTGCCGAGTATATAATGTTAGCTCGCCATTAACTGGAAGTTATAACTTTACTCCTTCTATCACTGGAAGTACTCCAGCATCAAGATGTGGTACTGGTACAGTAACCTTAGGAGCAACAACTGGTACCGGAACCATTAATTGGTATGCTGCTGCTACTGGTGGTGCTAGTTTAGGTACTGGAACAAGTTTTACCACTCCAAGTATTTCAGCAACTACAACTTATTATGTAGATGCTACAAACAATGGATGTACAACAGCAACACGAACTGCAATTATTGCTACCATAAATAGTATTCCAACAATAACTAGTTCAACTCCAGCATCAAGATGTGGTACTGGTACAGTAACCTTAGGAGCTGTTGCCAGTGCGGGAACCATCAATTGGTATGCTGCTGCTACTGGAGGTGCTAGTTTAGGCACTGGTACAAGCTTTACCACTCCGAGTATCTCAGCAACTACA
>CAIWKX010000142.1 GCA_903913315.1 uncultured Bacteroidota bacterium
ATTGTTACTATAATTCAAATCGGCAACGTCATTCCAATTTGTTCCGGCAGGACTGATGATTTGTCCGCTACTGTTTTGAGTGTACCAACTAGGATGTGCTGTTATCCAAGTGTTATCCCAAGAGGTATGATTGGCAACCCAATCTAAAATCACGGCAATTCCTTTTTGGTGAGCAATAGTCACTAAGGTTTTCAGGTCTTGTAAGGTTCCTAAACTACTTCTCACCGAAGTATAATCTTTAACACAATACATTGAACCAAAAGAATTCGTCACTCCTATTGGGAAAATAGGCATGATCCAAATGGTATTTATTCCTAAAGCTTTAAGGTTATCCAATCTATTGGTGATTCCTTGAAAGTTTTTGGTAGCACTAAAAGCCGCAGGATTAATTTCATACATGACAATATCAGCAGTAGCTGCTGGAACAAAACCATCGGTGGGAACTACTGGCGTAACTGGTGTTGGCGTAACTACGCTATCTTCACTTTTACTACATCCTTGAAAAATGAGGAACAAGCACACTATGAAGCTAAATTGTAGAATTTGGAATGCTTGTTTCATTTTTATTATTTTATTGCACTATTCAAATGTACTACTTTCTTATTTGAAATGATAGGAAAGCAGGGAACCTTTTTAGCGTAAAAAAAACTGCCAAAATAATTTTGACAGTTCTCCTAGAATCACAATAACTTTAAACAAAATAATTCTATATTTTAATTCGCTAAAAACTTGAACGCTATGGTTCCAATATTAGCGCCTAATCCATCCGTTCGAGAATAGTGATTGAATCTAAAATCGATGTTCTTTAATCCTAATCCGAATAGGGAAAACTTCTCTAACAAATCGGTATAAGTGGCTCCGAAACCATATTGATTGGCTGAAAATGCCGATAAATCATAATCGGAAGTATAATATTGTTCGGTAGACAGATGTTGTTCAAAAGGGGCAAAAAACTTAGATTGCGTTTGCACATAATACCGATACATGGGATATACCGTATAAAGATCATTGATTTTAATAGGCAATTCAATATTGAAGGTATGTCCCTTTATGCCCCAATCATCTTGGTAGTAACGATAATAGGTTCGCACGGTTGCTTTTTCATTGATAAAATAATTCCATCGCAAACCAATAGGTAATTTGAATCGTTTAGAAGGCAAACGTTCAATATCATCAGCCAATTCATAAACGCCAGTATTGCTTGAGCTTTGATACACTGGTATAAATTGTTTGTCTCCAATAAAATAATGAACCTTATCCGCAAAATACATTCTTTGGTAAGGTGTTGAAAGCATTCCTTGTTGTTGCAATAAATCAAAGAATAGAGAGAACTGCATTCTTTTTGAAACGATTTGCGAAAAGCTAATCGAGCTAGAGTAAGAATCCCTTACATTTGAATTCCATGGTTGAAACGTAGAAGGACGATATTGGTTTGAAACATTCCCATTTTGATCATAGACCACGACGCCTTTAAAATGGCCACTCGATAAAAAACTATTCCCATACGTATTGTATTCATTCAATTCGGTGGGGTAAATAATTTTCCAATTGTCAAAATACGCATTTACTTTTATCGAGATTTCTGAATTCTTATCGTTAAACAATCTCGTAATTCCACCACCAAGTCCTCTAGAACTATAATTAAATTCTGTTGACAAGGCTACATCGGCATTCCAAATAAAATTTCTATCATTACTACTATGACTATACGAACTGTTTAAAGCCCATAAATCACCTTTTCTAGAAGCTCCCGAAGAGGCTTGCCAAGGAGTTCCTTTTGGATTAGTTGCTAAAACTTCAGTTGTTTGTCCCGACGCACCAGTAGATGTTGAAGAGGTATTAAATGGATTGACATTACTGGATGATGCAGAAGTATAAGCGGAAACTCCGACATCAAACGTCAACACATCATCATCATTTAGGGGTGTTGCCACCACTATATTAGAAGCAAAGTCAGTTAGTTTTTCCGTTCCAATTCCACCTGATACAGCAGCATGATCGCCATTTTGATTGTAATAACTGGAAACAAAATCAATTTCAGCAGCATCTAATACCCGTTTTTTAAATACAGCAGTCGAATCTTTTTCTTGTGCATACGTAAAACCTACAACAGCTAAAAGCAATAGGATTAATTTATTTTTCATTGTCTTTAGTTCAAAAGTTAATTACATCCACAGCCACCACCCGACTTTCCACCATTGGCTCCAGCAGCACCTTCCCTATACACTTGAAAAGTGGTTTCATAGCGTTCTGCCGTTCTTGCTGAAAGTTTCATTTCTGGATCATTTAACTTTGCTTTTTGGTACTCTTTTACTGGCTTACATGATGATAACGTGGCAATCAACACAAGTAACATTATTCCTTTTTTCATTCTATATAATTTATTTTAAATACTTTTAATTCTTTAATTTTAGCACAAGCGTCAGTTCGAGTGATTTTTTAAAATTGCGATTAAGCTATTTTATAAAAAATGTATCGAGAACCTTTTGTAGCACTAAATTATCATTTCAATAGTTCTCGATACAATTTTTGCTCCATTGCATTCCACAAAAATCACTCGAAGTGACGATAGAATAAAGGAGAAGTTATAAATTTTCACTTCTAACATTTAATTCTTAATTCTTCAACTGATGTTCTTTACTGATGTCAAATTGTTCCATACTAATTCCTTTAGAAGCATACACCTTACCTTTATCATCTACAATTATACATTCAATTCCTTTTAATTGATCAACTAAGGCTAATCCACCTTCAACGCCATGCAAAAAAACACCTTTCGCCATTACGTCTGCCATTTCAGTTTGTTTGGCAAAAATGGTAACACTCACAATTCCTTGCGCAGGATAGCCCGTTTTAGGATTGATAATATGGCTATAATGAACCCCATTAAAAACAACATATTTTTCGTAGGTTCCCGACGTTTCTACCGCACTATCGACTAACGGAAAAGTAGCGAAGATTTTATTTTTGTTCATCGGATTGATAATTCCAATGGTCCAAGGCTTGCCATCCGGTTGTTTGCCCCAAGCCGAAATATCTCCAGATACATTGGCAATTCCTGAGGTGCATCCCATGGCGGTTAGCTTTATTTTTATTTTATCGGCAATAAACCCTTGGGCTATTCCCCCAAGACCAAGTTTCATCCCTTCATCTCTCAATAAAACGGTTTCGTTTTTTTCATCGAGTATAATCTTTTGATAACCCACTTTCTCAACCGATTTCTTAATCGCTTCTGGCGTTGGCATTTCTTTCATTGAACCATCAAATTTCCATATTTTATCCATGGCAGCATACGAAATGTCAAAAGCGCCATCAGTCAATTTAGACACTTTAATAGCACGTTGTAGTAACTGAAAAATCTCTGTGTCCACTTTTACTGGTTTGATTCCAGCATTTCTATTGACTTCAGAGATTTGCGTTTGCGGTTTCCAATCGGAGACTAAGTTTTCTATTCGGGATACTTCGGCAATAGCTGCATCTATATATCGATTACCTTCGGCAGTGTCTTTGGCAACCACTGTCATCTCAAACGGACTGGTCATCATCACCAATTTTCGTTTCACAATGATTTGTCCAAAAGAAACAATTGAAAAAAATAAGGAGAAAACAGCTAGATATTTTTTCATATTTTAGCTAAGTTATGTAATCCTTCAATGTATTGTTCAGCATCGATGTTTTTATAAGCAGTCACACCTACTACTTTTCCTGTTTTATCCAAAATAACTACAAATGGGAAATTACCTTCTTTATTATATTTCTCTGCCAATTGATTGTTGCTTTCTGTCAATTCTGGTGACAGTTGATTGGCTTTCTTTTTTGGGAAGTCGGCTTTTACTAAAATCCAGTTTTTCTTGGCATCTTTTTTAAATTCTTCCGATTGCCAGATGTTTTTATCCAATTTGATACAAGGTCCGCACCAATCAGAACCTGAAAAAACTAATAAAATGTGTTTGTTTTGTTCCGTAGCTTGTTTTTTGGCTTCTTCCATATTAGTACCCCAAGTTTGACAAAATCCTTGACATCCAACGAATAGTAACAGCCCTAAAACTAAATTTTTCATAGCAATTCTTTGTTTTTTTTTATTACAAGTATAACTCAAAAACTATGCTTCTATTTTCTTACAACATTAGATTTAAGGCAACCTTAAGGGTATAGCTTATTTAGACTAATTTAGGATATTTTATTTACATAAAAAAGCCAGTTCATAGTGAACTGGCCTCTCTTTAAGTATTCTTTTTGTAGGTATAGCAAAACAGCTAAAAACGACTTCTAATTTTTGATGATTTTGGTAGTTCCGACACCTTGTTCAGTCTCTATTTTTAAAAAATATACTCCTGTATTCAAATCACTTAAATCAATCGTTGGATTATCCACATTATTCAAATGAATAGTATTAATAATTCTTCCGTCTATATCCGTAAGAACCGCATTCTGCAATGTTAAAGCATTGGTGTTAGCAATATTCAACAATCCTTTAGTTGGATTGGGTGAAATTGACAAGTTATTCTTAAAGAAACTATCTGCAGATGCTGTTGGTCTATCTACAGAAAAAGTATCTATCCCTATAATATCACCATTAGTAG
>CAIWKX010000143.1 GCA_903913315.1 uncultured Bacteroidota bacterium
CGTCGAGCCTGCACTGCCCCTGTCAAAACACATTTAAAACACTGTGAAACCCTGTGCCAAACTCCGTGAAACTCTGTGCTCCAAAAACCCTCCTTCCCCCAAAGACGTAAACCACTCGCACCCACCCAATAAAGCGAAGCGCCTTTGTGTCCTCTTCAAAGTAAAAAATTAACCATAAGTTGCTAAAATCTTAGTGCCCTTCGTCGTTAAAAAAACATCATGTCGACCCTATACTGAACCTGTCGAAGTAGAATTAAATAAACCTTTTGTGCCTTTTGTGTTTAAAAAACCTTTATCCTCAGCTTATCTAATTAGGAAAAAAACCTCTTCTCGAGCCTGCACTGCCCCCATCAAAATACAATTAAAACGCTGTGAAACTCTGTGCCAAACTTTGTGAAACTCTGTGAAACCAAAACCTGTCATTCCCGCGAAGGCGGGAATCCACAACCTCGCACAAAGCGAAGCATCAAACTAAAAATAGTCCTAATTTTTTAATTATTTTTTCAAATAAATCCCAATCGCTTAACTTCTCGCAACAACCCTTCCTTATCAGTAACTTCAAATACCGAATTAATCTTATTGATGCGCTTCTGAATGGCTCCTTGAGAAAGAGAGATAACCTCATGCAGATCTTTAACGCGAATCCCCAAGGATAAATATTGAATAATCTGTCGATTATAATCTTCTACAATAAGTTCTTTTTTCCAAATCTCCCGCATACAATTTTCAGCTGTAGGGCTTTTATAAGTTTCACCACGCATAACTTCTTCAACAATTTTGAGCATGCCTTCAGGCGTAAGATCATTTTTAATCACCAATCCTTCAGTCCGAATACATTTCCAAATATCATAAACAGTAATTAGTTCGGTATGAGCCGTAATAATAATAATTTTTGTGAAAGGCATTTCCTTTCTAATCAGTAATGCCAATTCTTTACCTGACGCAATAGGCGGTTCAATGCAGCCTGGCACATCCAAGTCTATAATAGCAAGATCATAAACAGCAATGGCATTTTCAATAAAATGATACGCTTTCTCACACGTATAAGCACAGTCAAATAAGGGCAAGGAAAATTGAGTTGATTTTTTAGATAAGGCTAAAACATAACCATCTATAGTCATAGGATGATCATCAACAAGTAATACATTCATAAATAAAAATTTAACATAATAGGTAGTTGTACAATACCTTGGAATAATTTCTCTTAAGTAGATTGCAACCCAATACTCAAGCGATAAAATGCGATTTTCTTACATTATAATCGACGAAAACGACGAAACTGAAAAAGAAATAATAGGACTTTTTGAAAATTTTCCTAACTATTTCTGTGCAGGGATAATCAAAGATAATCAAAATGCAATTAATCAAATTATAAAAGTAAAACCACAATTAGTTTTCTATACAATTCCTACCAAAACTAATGAAAATACTTTTACCTCAAAAAATATTGCCGAGCTTTTTCAATATGCCAACGCAATACCCTATTTCATTGCTGTAAGCAAGTCAGAAAATAAAGCATTCGAAGCAATACAAGCCGGGGTTTCCGATTTTATACTAGAACCAATTAACCTGAATACAATCGGAAAATGTCTTTTCAAATTCGAAAAAAGAACACCGCCTAATGCAATTAATGCAATCTGCATAAAATCGTATAGCGATTACCAATTTGTTGCTTTACAAGACATCGTGTACCTAAAAGCAGATAATAATACCACAGATATCAAATTACACAATGGAAAAATCATCAACGCCTACAAAACATTAAAACACTTCGAAAACACCCTACCCTTCTATTTTCTTAGAATTCATAAAAGTTATATTGTCAACATTCACTATGTATCCAGAATCCATTTTAGCAAATCCAAATGCTACATGAATTATAATGAAATCCTACCCTTCTCCATTAACTACAGAGACAATATAGATGCAATTGTCAGAAAAATAAATATCTAAACTCCTTTTAATTCTCTATTCTCTATTCTCTCTTTTCCCCAAACACCCCATTTCACCACTTTGTTGTACACTAATCCTACCCTCACCCATAAACTCACTATAAGTACCTAAAAACAATAGAATTAACAAAATTTTCTCGTTCAATTTGTCTTGATTTTATCGATGAAATCCAACGAAGCTTCATATTAAAATTACCGCGAATGGGGAACCAGGAATAAAATGGCATTCAAAGTAATTCAGAAAGACTAATCCCTGCCTTTCTACAAAATTGGACATCTCTGATGACCTGAAAACCTATTTCAAACCTTTAAACCCTTTTATTATGAAAAAACTAATTTTAGCACTGGGCTGCATCGTAGCTATAACCATTTTAGCCTCTTGTACTGCTGACAACGCAACCGATTCCAATCCAAAACCAAATACTAAATATGCCAAAGCAGCAGATACAATTGGAGATGGTGGAAAAGGAACTCATCTTTAATAAATTTTATTAAACCAGATAAAATAGAACATTATCTGGTTTAATTATTTATTTTTGAGAAATATTCATTAATCTTAAATGAAAAAGAATTTTCTCATACCATTCTTAATTTTAGCAACTTTTTCAATATTATGTTGCAGAAAAGAAGCTCAAATTACGGATAAAAGCAATGTATTATTGACTTTAAAAAAAATTGACAGCTCAAAAAATAAAGATAAAATTTTAGACAGTCTTTATCTAAAATTAATCGGTAACAAAAATGATTCTATCAATAGAAATTTATTATTCAAAATATGTAATTTGTACTATTATGATAACAAATTGGAGCAATACATCAATATTATTAGAAAGGTAAATAGATTATCTGTTGTTGATAATGATTCCCTACATATTGCAAAATCACTATATTACATTGGTTATTATTATGATGAAAAAGCTAAATTAGATAGCGCATTTAGTTATTATCATAAATCCGAAAAAATATATAAATTAATAAGCGACACTTTAAATACGGGTAAACTTAAATTAAGAAAAGCTGGAATTCTATATGATAACGGCAGTTTCAATGAATGCGAAACAGAATTAATCAATGCTTTAAAATTATTAGATCATAAAAAAAAGACAGAACAATTAAAATTTGAATGTTATAACATTTTAGCACTTAACTTAATTGAATTAAAAAATTACTCAAAAGCATTAGAATATTTTGGCTTAGCACAAAATCAATTAGATATTCTAAGTTTGATTAATAAAACTAACGTAGATTTCTATCGATCAACATGTAATAATAATATAGGAAATGTTTATTTAAAAATAAAAGACTATAAAAAAGCTGAAAAATATTATCAAAAAGGATTAACCGTTAAAGATTTAAAAAAATCAAACCCTTCATTATACGCAATGATTTTAAATAATCTAGCTTATTCAAAAATGATGGATAAAAATTTTAATGGTGTTAAAGAAATGCTATTCAAGTCCTTTATAATCAGAGATAGTATAAAATCCGACGCAGGGGTTATTTCTAGTAAATATAAAATTGGACAATATTTTCTCTATAAAAATGATACACTTAATGCTTTACAAAATATTACATATAGTTATAAATTAGCAAAAAAAGTTAAAAGTTGTCCCGACGTATTAAATGCACTAAAACAACTAACAGAAATAGACACTAAAAACAAAACCTTTTATGCAAAAGAATATTTTAGAGTAAATGATAGCGTACAACAAGCGGAAAGAGCCACTCGAAATAAATTTGCACGCATTGAATTCGAAACCGATCAAGTCGTAAACGAAAATTCAATATTGATTAAAAAGCAAACCTACATCATCGTGGGGTCTATGATTATACTTTTCATTACGGGTACCTTCTTTATACTCTACAGGCTTAAAACCAAAAACAAAGAGCTGAAACACACCCAAGACCAACAAATCAAAAATGAAGAAATTTATCAGTTATTATTAAAACAGCAATCCATCGCAGAAGACTCAAGAAAAGAAGAACGGAGTCGAATTGCAATGGAATTACATGACGGTGTAGTCAATAGCGTGTTCACCTCTAGATTCAATCTAATGCAATTGCAATCTCCTGAATCAGATAAAAAAACCGAACTCATCAAAGAACTTGAAAAAACAGAAACTGAAATTCGTAGAGTATCCCACGAATTAAACACCAACTTGAATTTCAATGATGACAGTATTATTACTATGATAACCAATCTAGTAGAATCTCAAAAGAACCAATGGAATACACAATTCATTGTCACCATAGATAAATTCATAGATTGGAATACTATTCCAGTAGAAGCAAAAATGAATAGTTATAGAATCATTCAAGAAGCACTTCAAAACGTAAACAAATATGCGAAAGCCAAACGATGCATGGTAATACTTCTGAAAACAGGCAATAAAACAACTATCAAAATAGCTGATAACGGAATTGGCTTTAATATCAAAAAGCATAAAAAAGGAATGGGACTAAATAACATTAAAGAAAGAGTCAAAGCAATACAAGGCACTTTAGACATTAAATCCAATCCAACCCAAGGAACAACTATCGAAATAGTTTTTTAATAATGGGCAATTCTAAAAGTAGTTACACTGCAGATCTAAAAAAAACCGGTAATCCCAAACTAAAAACTATTCCCCAAAATCCTCCCTCGTTCATCAATTTGCTTTCATAAAAAGGGATAACTTTTTATAGCCCCTACCTATAGAACATCATAAACCTATGGATTCGCAATGAATCTTCGTGTCGGTGCTGCTTTTACTATAGATCACTTGTTGTAACATGTTCTATGTTATCAGCAACAGCTAAAAACACAAATCATTTTTTAAATGAAAATATAAATTTAACAAAATAGGACGTACAACCTCCTTTTATGTTAAATAACTACAGTAAGTGTTTATTTAATCGTAATTTAACGATAATTTTATTGTCAATTTAATTCGACAATTATATTGAATACTCAAAGCAAACATGAAAAAATACTACCTGCACAACACAAAAGAAAAAATAGGTCCATTCGATAAAGAAGAACTAAAAGCTCAAAAAATAAATAAAGAAACCCTAATCAAAACAAATGAGATGGAAGAATGGAAAAAAGCTGAAGAAATAGACGAATTAAAAGCCGTACTCCTCACCATTCCTCCGCCACAAAAAAAAGACAACAATAAAAAAAAGATAACAAAAACAACCTATTTAAAATACCTACTCATCGCCACAGGAATAATAATTTTAATAGTAATTATGAAAAAAGTTCAATAGCAACTAACCCTATAATAAACACCAAATAAGTTATTTTTCACATTAATAATAGGAATACATAAGTAAGAACTAACACAAATAAACTCAAAATTGGGTTCCTAAGGCATCTCAATGTTTCCCTCAAGACAAAAAGATGCTTTAGGATAACCAATAAAATAAATATAAAGATAAATTGTTAAATTAAGTTGGGTTCCTGTAGGTACATCTTCAAACAATCGCCGTGATGTAAGAAGATGTATCAAAGGAATTTATAGAATCACAACAATGTAAGAGACAAAAAATTCATAAACCTAAATATAATGAACTATGAATAAAGTAATAATCCTCGCAGTCTTCTTATCCCTAAAAGCATTTGACTTCTCCCACTCCACTGTTAGAAGAAAATGTACAGAATCAAAATCCAGTAAACACGACACTAAAGACGGTGTTACCGCTAACAAATCTCAATTCCCAACAATAAACACTCAAAATTGAAGTCCTCAAATTTGGCAATACTAAAAAGAAAATCATCACAAGTAAAATGAAATAGCTTCAATAGTGAGATTGAAGTCGTTTAAACTTTTTTGATTGAAGCAAAAAAGGTTAAACGATTTCATTGTAACAAGCAAAAAAACATTTTTTAAATATAAATTATTCAATTATGACATTAATTACTAAATCTGACCTTAAGTATAATGATTATTCTTGGACAACTTATTCGCATGACAATCCAAAAGTCGCAGGCAATCCAGATAGTACTTTATTAAATAGAAAAGAAGGGTACGAAATAGTGTACTTTATAAATAAATTTTGTGAAACATATAAATTTAAATCAAAATTACAAGCGCTAAAAATTGAAAATATGATTAGAAATGAAGTTCCCAATAATATTCATAGTCAAGAAAAAATAAAGAAATGGATTGAAGACAATTGGGAAATTAGTAGCATTAAAACGAATGTTATTCTGATTGCTATTACTCCTTCATCACCTTATAGAAAAATGTAGAGACAAGTCACCTACTTGTCTTCCTCACCTTATGTACCCATCAGGACAAAAAAAAACAATAAATAAGTACTAGTGCGATGCTTCCTGCGTCAGCATGACAAACTATCCCGCTATTTAAAATCGCCCCTTCCATAACCAACTGTCATTCCCGCGAAGGCGGGAATCCAATAACCAACCGTCATTCCAACATAGCCATTGTCATTCCCCCGTACGCATCGTCATTCCCGCCTACACATCGTCATTCCCGCGAAGGCGGGAATCCAAACCCAGGCACGAGGCGCAATCGACTGATGTAACGAAGCAAAATAAACTTGAAACAAGGTAAACCAGCACCAACTACAACCAAAAATATAAAGCTGATGTTCCTTGGAAATTTGGTTAATTACTAGATAATGAAACAATTAGTTTTTGGTGTTAAAAATAATCGATAAATTGTTTGGAATGTGTTTGGAAAACAAAAAAAGGTTGTTATATTTGCATCCGAATTACGGAAGTAGGCGCAACTTATTGGAGAAATGGCAGAGCGGTCGAATGCGGCAGTCTTGAAAACTGTTGACTGTAACAGGTCCGGGGGTTCGAATCCCTCTTTCTCCGCAGAAGAATTCTCAAAATGAACTAAAACCCTTTAAACTTAACGTTTAAAGGGTTTTTTCTTTTCACCGAATAACCAAATTATTCAGTATATCTCAAAAAAAAGGTGCACAATAGGTGCACCATCTGAATGAGATATTTCGGTGCACCTTTTTTAGCTCTTCCCTTGTAAAATAAGATGTTCACAGATTAAACATCTTGACTTATACTGACAATTAAACTAATTTAATTATTAATTTAAAGGTCACCAAGATGAAAACAAAAATCACAGTACTTTATTATTTAAGAAAATCCAAAGTCAATGGACAAGGACAGATGCCAATTTACCAACGTATAACAATCAATAACAAACGTTTTGATGTCAGTACAGGATATTACGTTGATGAAAGTAAATGGTCCTCAGAAGGCTCTAAAATCAAAGGCAACACTGAAGAAGCCCGATTGATAAACGGACGGCTTGATATGATGAGAGTGATTGTTTATGAAACAGAGAAAAAACTTTTCATGAATCAAATAACAATCACAATTGAAACTTTCAAAAATGAATTCCAAGGAAAAAAAGATAGAGAACGAATGTTGATTCCAATATTTGAAGAACATAATCGGAAGATAAAAGAATTAGTTGGTCAAGAATATGCACCTGGAACATTAGAAAGATACCAAACTTCACTTAAGCATACCAAAGACTTTCTTTTTTGGAAATACAACATTTCAGATATCAATATTGAAAAAATTGATCATTCATTTATTATGGAATATGAATTCTACTTACGTAGTGAAAGAAAATGTGCAAATAATACAGCCGTTAAATACATTAAAAATTTTCACAAGATTATAAATCAATGCATAGCTAATGGATGGATAAATAAAGACCCATTCTCAAACTATAAAGCAAAAATAAAAGAAGTTACTCGAGAGTTTCTTACCGAAAAAGAAATCGAGCAAATTATCAATAAAGAATTTGTGTCAGAACGTTTAGAACTTGTTCGAGATATTTTTATTTTTAGCTGCTTTACTGGTTTAGCCTATATTGATGTCAAACAATTATCTGCCAACAATATTTCATTTGGAATCGATGGAGATAAATGGATTTTTAAAAACAGACAAAAGACCGATACAGCATCAAAAATTCCATTATTGCCAATGGCGCTTGAAATCATAAACAAGTATGAAAATTATCCTGTTTGTAAAAATGAAAACCGTTTACTTCCTATTCTAAGTAATCAAAAAATGAATTCATATTTAAAGGAAATTGCTGATGTATGTGATATAAATAAAGAGTTAACATTTCACATTGCTAGACATACTTTTGCTACAACAGTTACTCTTTCCAATGGTGTCCCATTAGAAACTGTAAGTAAAATGCTTGGACATACAAATCTCAAAACAACCCAGCATTATGCGAAAATTTTGGATAAAAAAATAAGTGATGACATGCAAATCCTAAAAGAAAAATTTAGTAAAACTGATTTATCTGAAATAAGGAAAATTTAGTATATAAGGATAAATCCCTAAAAGGAGTTGTTAATTAATAACCAACAGCAAAATAAATCATAATCACATCTGCAGATGTGATTTTTTTGTTAGATTTGTTTATCAAGATAATAAAGGGCATTGATTGGAAATCTGTATTATCGTTTTTTAAATAAAAAAAATATGAAAATTATAAAAGAGAACGTCAATCTTTCCGCTTTGCTTATTTATTTATTATAATTCCTTTTGATTACATTTTTTTTGGTGCTTATATTAATGAAAAATTGGATGCAGTCTACTCGATAATTGCCCTGATAGTCATTATAACACTAGAAGTAGTGTTACTGCTAAACTTTTCTATTAATAATATCTATAGAATAGAATTCAGCGAAAACGGGATTGAAATTACTTATAAACTAAAAAAAATAAAAAAGAAATATGAAATTAGTAATGTAAAAAAAGCTGTAATGTCCTATTCGCAAAAAGATTCTATGAACAACATAAATTTTTATTTTGATGATAATTCAAAAATTTCATTACCAACATCAGAAAAAGAAGATTTAAAAAAAACGTATAGATTTTTTAAAGATAAAAACATCGAATGTAAAGTAGTCGGTTTACCTTCGGGTAGAACACCTGAAGATTATAATTGGTAATCCAAAAAGAAGTAAAGAAAAATCTATTAATTTTAGAAAAATTATTGCAATGAATAGACAACGATTTAGTTTTATAAATATGCTTCCTTTCATAATTTTACTATTGATTATACTGGCAATAATTAAAATAATCTTACACTATCATAATTTAAGCCCATTGGTTAATTTAAAAAAAACTCCGGCTACAATAATTGGTTACGAATCAGCAGGTGGGAAAGGTGGAACACTTGCTAAATTTGAATTTAACTATAATAAAAAGGAATATTTTACAACTTCAGGCGCAGATAATTATGTTGTTGGAGAAAAGTTTTTAGTTAAGTTTGATAGTATTCACCCATGGAAGAATCAGATAATGTTAGATTCTCCCATTTTTTTAGAAAATGAAAAAACAGGCGTTGCAGTGGGTTATTTAGATAGATTAATAAACATAAAGTTCTTTAAAAGAATTACATTTATTTATTATATCGACGGAAAAAAATATGAGCATAGTTACGAGCCCGGAAAAGATATAGAAAATAGATACCCAAAATTTAAAAAAGGGAAAAAATATTTAGTAAAATATTGGTTAGATAATCCTGAAAGAGCCATAATTCAGCCAGACCAACCAACTGATTTACCATTAGAGTAGTAATCTAGTGAGATAATGATGAGATAACTTCTTAACCTTTCTCTAATTTTGTTTTGATGTTGAAAAGTTTTAATTCAAAATAGTATTTTTAGAATGTTTAAATCATAGTGGAAAATAATCATATATTTAACCGATAAATTATTTTGATGAGATTAAGTTTTTCTTTTTTTATACTATTTATTTGGTCCAATTCATTAGTTGCTCAAACTGTAAATCGTCAGCAAAAAGTGTACTGATTTAAGTCAAAACTAAGAGAGTGTTTTCAAAATCATTAAATTTGAATTATCATGAAAACACCCAAGAAAAAAACAGCAGAGAATTTTATCAAAGACATTCGTAGAAA
>CAIWKX010000144.1 GCA_903913315.1 uncultured Bacteroidota bacterium
AAATAAGTGCAAAACAAAAATAATGAGGTTAATAGAAAGGTTACTGAAGAATACAACCTATCCCAAAAAACAGAACCTACTATACCCAAAAAAATAGCAAAAAAAAGGGTAATAAATTGTTGATGTTTTTCAAATGGATTTGGCTTTACTAAATAATTCAAAGAAAAATAAACGAAAACGCTAGAATAGGGAATACAAAAGAAAAACAATACTTCTTCTATTGGAATATGAAAAAACTCTATTCCCAAAAGATAACGTTCATTAAATCCCCAAACACCTAATTTAGTAAAAATTATATCCCAAAGAATAAAAAATAAAGCGACTATAAAATTAGCAATAAAATAATTTTTCCATTTTTTATAAAAAGAATGTTTTGGATAAAAACTAGCTAAAAAGGGAACTAAGACGCTAGCCATATTGATTACTAAATAGAGATATTTATCCATTATATTTTAAAATATTTTTTAGGAACATACAACATTCCGAAACATTCTCCTTCCTCTTTTCCTAAATGCTTATGATGAATTTTATGCGCTTTTCGCAATCCTACAAAATACTTAAATTTTGTTCGGGTAAATAATTTTATGCGCTGATGAATAATAATTTCATGAATAAAAAAATAGGCCATACCATATAATAGAATACCCAATCCAATAAAAAACAAATAATTTAAGGTCGGATGGATTCCAAAATAGAAAAGAAGAATACTTGGTATGGCAAAGATGACAAAAAACCAATCGTTTTTTTCAAAAAAAGATTGGTATTTGGGCTGATGGTGGTCTTCATGTAAATACCATAAAAAACCGTGCATTACAAATTTATGTGTCAACCAAGTTACGGTTTCCATACACAAAAAAGTAATCAAAGTAACACAAAAGTAACTAAAATACATCATAGCATAAAATTGAATTGGTAGTTAACATACGATTTCCCAATAATGAATAATTTACTAAAATCTCCTACTCTAATTCGTTTATTCATGATTTCATCAGGTTCTGTATTACTAATTTTTAACAACAACCTTTTATAATAACGATAAGCTGTGTATACGCCAAATTTAGCTTCTTTAGGCAACATTTTTATACCTTCCAAAGCCTCATCAAAATCAGATTCAATTTCTGCAACAAGTTGTAGTATACAATCCTTTGATAAATTATTCACATCAACATTCGGAAAATAAATACGACCCAAAGCTACCGCATCGTATTTTAAATCCCTTAAAAAATTTACTTTTTGAAAAGCGGATCCAAGTTTCATAGCACTATTTTTCAATTCATTATATTTTTTTTTATCGCCATTAACAAAAACCATCAAACACATTAAACCAACAACATCAGCAGAACCAAAGATATACTCTTCATATTCATCTTGGGTTAAATACTCTTTTTTATTTAAATCCATACGCATGCTTTTTAGAAAAGGGACAACCAATTCCATCATGTCAAAGCGATGAACAACTTCTTGAAAGGAATTCAAAATAGGATTTAAACTAATTTTTCGACGATAGGCTTTCTGAAAATCCAATTCAAATTCTGTTAATAATTCCTCTTGGTTATATTCAATAAAGGAATCCACAATTTCATCCGCACAGCGAACAAATCCATAAATTGCATAAATATCATTCTGGATTTTGGGCGCTAACATTTTTATTGCTAACGAAAAAGAAGTGCTATAATTCTTTGTAATTCGTTTACT
>CAIWKX010000145.1 GCA_903913315.1 uncultured Bacteroidota bacterium
ATTTTAGTTGAGATGCAGTGCGCCTATTCTAGTGAGTCTAGTTTGGATTTGTCTTTTTTAGAAATACTATTCCTTTAGACACTATTTATGGGGAACTAAACTCGAATAACTAAATGGAAATTTAAGATAAGAGATTGTCTTTTTTATTACAGTTAAATAAAAAGAAACAATTAATGGATTAATCCTTTTCAGGTAGTAAGACCTCGCCGTTCCAATTCATAAAGCCACCATCAAGATTATAGGTGTATTTAAAACCCAATTGATTCATAATACTGCAAGCTTGCGCACTTCTTCCTCCTGCTTTACAATACACATAGTAATTTTTAGATTTATCCAATTCTTCAAGACGATAAATAAACCCTTGTCCTTTATATATATCATTTAAAAGAGCACCCGGAATAATTCCATCCTTCCATTCCTCCTCTGTTCTAACATCTAGAATCACTGCGTTAGTATCGGCTTCTAATTGAGCGGCCCAATCGTGTTGTGTTAAATTCATTACATATTTTTTTCAAAAATAGTAATTTCTATTGATTTTGTTTCTGAAGTCATTTAAACTTTTCTCTGAAAAATTGAGTAAAAAAATATTAACAAAAAAATAACACACATTTGTATATACAAATAAAAAAATATATTACATTTGTACCTACAAATATTGTAATTACAATTATGAGAATTGAAGAAATTATTAAATCAAATGTAACTATGGATGATGCTAAAAAAGTCATCTTGAATTTAATGTACACTCAAACCGTAATTGCTGATAAATTTAATGAGATTTTAAAACCCTATGATTTATCGAGTGAACAATATAATGTATTGCGCATTTTGAGAGGTCAAAAAGGTTGTCCAGCGAATATGTTTTTAATACAAGAGCGTATGATTGCTAAAAATAGTAACACTACCCGATTGATTGATAAATTACTTTTAAAAGGATTAGTTACTAGAGAAGTTTGCCCAGAAAACAGGCGAAAAATTGAAGTTCAAATTACTGAAAAAGGATTAGATTTATTAGATGAATTGGATCCAAAAGTGTTGGAAAACGAAAAAATATTCTCTGATAATTTGAGTAATGAGGAAATCAAATTATTAAATACCCTATTAGAAAAATACAGAACCCTTAACAATAACATTTAACAATAAAATTTATGAGTCAATTTAACGAAAACGCAAAATGGCGTTATGCAACGAAGAAATTTGATACTACTAAAAAGGTATCTAGTGAAGATTTAACAACATTAAAAGAAGCTATTCGTCTTTCTGCCTCTTCCTTCGGATTACAATTATATAAAGTTATCATAGTTGAAAATCCAGAATTAAGAGCAAAATTACTGTCCGCATCGTGGGGACAAACTCAAATAGTTGATGCTTCTCATTTACTTATTTTTGCTAATCAAACAACGGTAGAGAATTCTGATGTAGATCATTATTTAAACAATGTAGCTGCTACTAGAAATTTACCTATTGATGCCTTAGCTGGTTATGGGGACTTTATGAAAGGATCGGTAGGAAATATGCCTGAGGAAGTGAAACCTATTTGGACCGCTAAGCAAACTTATATTGCGTTAAGTAACTTATTGAACGCTGCCGCTGAGCTTAAAATTGACGTTACTCCTATGGAAGGATTTGTACCTGCTCAATACAACGAGATCTTAGGTTTAGACAAATTAGGACTAAACGCTTCAATTGTGGCTACAGTTGGCTATCGTCATGAAGAAGATGCTACACAACATTATGCAAAAGTTAGAAAATCAAACGAGGAATTATTCCTGACTTTATAATAAATAACCTTAATTAATTTAAACAATGAAAAATTTAAAAACAATCGCAATTGCATTATTTGTAGCCGTATCAACTATTGCTACAGGACAAACTAAAAAAGTGGACGCAACCAAAAGTACTATACATTGGTTAGCCAAAAAAGTAACTGGGCAACACGAAGGAACCGTTAATTTAAAAGAAGGTTCTTTAGTATTCAAAGGAAAAGATTTAACTGGAGGAACCTTTACAGTTGATATGACCTCATTAACTTCTACCGATTTGACTGGAGAATACTTAGGAAAATTAAACGGTCATTTGAAATCTGAAGATTTCTTTGGAACTGAAAAACATCCTACTTCTAAATTATCATTCAAAAAAGTAACAAGTAAAGGAAATGGTGTTTATGCTATAACTGCAGATTTAACTATCAAAGATGTGACTGCTCCAGTAACTTTTGATTTAACAGTTAAAGCAAATAATGCTTCCACTAAATTTATGATTAACAGAACTAAGTACGGAATTAAATATGGTTCTGGAAGTTTCTTTGAAAATTTAGGAGATAAAGCTATCAATGACGAATTTGAATTAACTGTTAACCTACAGTTCTAATTTGTAAATCATTGCTATGAAAAAAAGGAAACCTTACTGAGAAATCATTAAGGTTTTTTTTTATTTATTTCTTGATTATAAAAAAGATTTCTATATTTGCAATCTATAATGGAAATTATGAACAGCATTTTAAACAATACATGGTGGTGGAACAATTTACGTCAAACGTCGTGAACTGAATTCCTATACGTCTATTTTTAAAAATCAAAATATTCAAAAAAGGCTTGTCAATCACGACAAGCCTTTTTTTTATTTACAAAAAACGAACCTATGAAAAAATATATTTTAAACACTCAGTATAAGCAACTACTTGCTGACACAATTACACCTGTGAGTGTCTATTTGAAGATTCGCGATAAATTTCCAAATAGTATCTTATTGGAAAGTTCCGATTATCATGCTAACGACAATAGTTTTTCATACATATGTTGTAATCCAATTGCTTCTATTACAGTAGCAAATGAAAAGCTCATTAAACGATTCCCTGATCATACTGATGAAGAAATTGTCATTACTCAGGAAACTAATCTTGCTAATGAAATTCAACTTTTTGCCTCACAATTTGAATCCAATAATGACCCATTCAAATTCATAACAAATGGTCTTTTTGGTTACATCAATTTTGATGCAGTACGTTATTTTGAAAAAACAGCCATCGATAAAAAGTCCAATTATGGAGAAACTCCCGATATATTTTATGCCATATATCAAAATATTATTGCCATTAATCATTTCAAAAATGAAGCCTATATCTTTTGTCATTCCATCGAAAATATAGATAATACTGATGAAATCATACAATTATTACAAGCCAAGAATTTTGCTTCCTATTCCTTCAAAAAAGAAGGTGCAGTAACTGCAAACATTTCTGATAATGAATTTAAATCGAATGTTTCAAAAGCAAAATCGCATTGTCATTTGGGGAATGTATTTCAACTAGTTCTTTCTAGACGATTTTCACAAAAGTTCAAAGGTGATGAATTCAATGTGTACCGCGCATTACGCAGCATCAACCCCTCCCCTTATTTATTCTTTTTTGATTATGGTAATTTTAAATTGTTTGGTTCATCGCCAGAAGCGCAATTAATAATAAAAAATCGGATTGCTGAAATTCATCCCATTGCTGGGACATTCAAAAGAACTGGCGAAGATGAAGAAGATGCTATTTTAGCCAAACAATTATCTGAAGATAGTAAAGAAAATAGCGAACATATTATGTTAGTTGATTTGGCTAGAAATGATTTAAGTAAAAATGGAAACGAAGTAACTGTAGTAAAATATCGAGAAGTTCAATTTTTTTCTCATGTTATTCATTTGGTTTCCAAAGTTACTAGTCAGTTGTTTCCGAACACTAATTCAATGCAGGTTGTAGCAGATACCTTTCCCGCAGGAACGCTATCGGGTGCCCCTAAACACAGTGCCTTAGCACTCATCAACCAAATAGAAACTACCAATCGTGGCTTTTATGGAGGAGCCATAGGTTTTATGGATTTTAAAGGTAATTTCAATCATGCCATTATGATTCGTACTTTTTTAAGTAAAAATCATACTTTGCACTATCAGGCTGGTGCTGGAATTGTAGAAAATTCTTCGGAAGAAAATGAATTAAAAGAAATTTATAATAAACTAGGTGCATTAAACAAAGCCCTTGAAATTGCAGAAACCCTCTAAAGAAAACAATATGAAAAATATAGTAATCATTGACAATTATGACAGTTTTACCTATAATTTAGTACATTATCTAGAAGACTTAAATTGTACCGTTTCGGTCTTTCGGAACGATGAATTTGAATTGGATGAACTTGGAAAATTTGACAAAATTTTATTATCACCAGGCCCGGGATTACCTTCGGATGCAGGTTTGTTAAAGGATGTAATTATTACCTATGCTGGAACAAAAAGCATTTTAGGCATTTGTCTGGGGCAACAAGCGATAGGCGAAGTTTTTGGTGGAAACCTTATTAATCTTAGTAAAGTATACCATGGTGTAGCATCAAAAGTTCAGATTATTGTACGTGATGAATTATTATTTAATGGATTGGAAAATGAAATTGAAGTTGGACGTTATCATTCCTGGGTAATTTCCAAAGAAAATTTTCCACCCGATTTGGAAATCACTTCTATTGATGAAAATGGAGAAATTATGTCCATTCGTCATAAAAAATTTGACGTTAAAGGATTGCAATATCACCCAGAAAGCGTCTTAACACCCGATGGAAAAAAGATGTTAGAAAACTGGGTAAACAGCACAATTCATACCTTATAACCCTTTACAATAGTAACAAGTCAAAAATGAAAAATATTCTCAACCGTTTAATCCATCAAGAAATACTCTCAAAAGAGGAGGCAAAATCCGTTTTGATAACTATATCAAGCGGACACTATAATGCTAGTCAAATAGCAGCCTTTTTAACCGTATACATGATTCGAAACATTACGATTGACGAACTAGCAGGATTTAGGGAAGCGTTGCTCGAATTATGTCTTCCCGTAGATTTTTCTGCTTATGCTACTATTGATTTATGTGGAACGGGGGGCGATGGAAAAAACACCTTCAACATTTCCACATTAGCTTCATTTGTCACTGCTGGAGCTGGAATTAAAGTTGCTAAACATGGAAATTATGGCGTTTCCTCAATTTCTGGCTCGAGTAATGTCATGGAAAGCTTAGGTATTAAGTTAAGTGCTGACAACAATTTTCTTCAAAGAAGCATCGATTATGCAAACATTGCTATACTTCATGCTCCATTGTTTCATCCCGCCATGAAAAATGTAGGGCCGATCCGAAAAGAACTTGGCGTGAAAACTTTCTTTAATATGTTGGGGCCTATGGTAAATCCATCGTTTCCGAAAAATCAAATGGTCGGGGTTTTTAGTCTCGAATTGGCTCGAATGTATAGTTACCTATACCAAAATACTGATAC
>CAIWKX010000146.1 GCA_903913315.1 uncultured Bacteroidota bacterium
CAGCGTTTCACAGCGTTTTAAATGTGTTTTGACAGGGGCAGTGCAGGCTCGACGCGAGGTTTTTTACTCTAATTAGACAAGCTGAAGGCAAAAGTTTTTTAAACACAAAAGACACAAAAGTTTTATTTAATTATACTTCGACGGGGCAGTGCAGGGTCGACACGATGTTTTTTTAACCACGAAGGGCACTAAGATTTTAGCAACTCATGGTTAATTTTTTACTTTGAAAAGGACACAAAGGCGCTTCGCTTTATTGGGTGGGTGAGAGTGGTTGAGGTCTTCGGGGGAATGAGGGTTTTTGGAGCACGGAGTTTCACAAAGTTTGGCACAGCGTTTCACAAGGTTTTAAATGTATTTTGACAGGTTCAGTATAGGCTCGACAAGATGTTTTTTTACTCTAATTAGACAATCTGAGGGTAAAGGTTTTTTAAACACAAAAGGGACAAAAGTTTTATTTTATCCTACTTCGACGGGGTTATTTAGTAAACGGATATGTTTATATTACTAGTATAAAGTAAATGTATCTGTTTACCTTTCTACAACCATCTGCATTATAAAAGTGTTAGCTTCCCTATTTTATTCTAGGAAATTTTCAGGAAGAACATGCATTCGGACATTATGTCTAAGGATTAAACAAAAAAGCCAATCCGAAGGATTGGCTTTTGATAAACACTAGTATAACTATATCTTAGATAACGTTTACATTGGTTGCAGTTGGTCCTTTTTGACCGTTCGATACTTCATAAGACACTTTGTCGTTTTCCTGCACTGGTCCATTTAATCCGGTTGCATGTACAAATAAGTCTGCTCCGCCATTGCTTGGCGTAATAAATCCGAAGCCTTTGGCTTCATTGAAAAATTTAATGGTTCCTTCGTTCATAAAAATAAAATATTAAGTGGCGAAGGTATGCTTTATTATTGATTTTTAGCTATTTAATATAAATTGTTTGCCTTACGACGTTTCAGAAGTGCTTTTTGGTCAAGGTCGCTCAGGATAAAGTAAGTATATCGTAATGGATTTAAATGATCTGTAATTTTATGATTATATAATCGGTTTATTTTCGATTATATACCTTGTAATTTGCATATTGTAATAATAATATGTATCTTTGAAGTCAGATACACGGATAAATTCCGATTATTTGGTTGTAATTTTACATTTTAGTTAGTATAGTATGGATATCAAACAAGAAATAGCGAAATATCAAGGTCAACTCATTACTCATCAGATGCTTATTACTTTACTTAAAGACTATAGTAGACCTAATGATAAAATAAAAGCCTTAAAAAATGAAGGTATATTGGAGTCTGTTAAGCGAGGTTTCTACATTGCAGGAAGAACTACTGCGATTACACGACCAGAGCGGAGCCTGATAGCCAACCATTTATACGGACCAAGCTATGTGTCAATGGAAGCCGCACTGATGCACTATGGGCTAATACCTGAACGTGTCTACACGATAACATCAATGACCACCAAAACATCTAAATCGTTTCGAACTCCAGGAGGACTTTACACCTACACTTACCTACCATTGCCTTATTATTCCTTTGGGCTAGAAAGTGCTATAGTAAATGTAAATCAACAAATCATTATTGCCACACCAGAGAAAGCACTTGCTGATAAGATTGCTACTACGTCAGGAATTATACTGCGAAGTATGAGTAGCGCGAGAGACTATCTAACCGAAGATTTGCGGATAGCGCTGTCTGACCTTAGAAATTTTGACACCAATACCATGACTACATGGTTAGCTGCCGCCCCTAAAAGTGAAAGTTTAGCAATACTAATAAAAACAATACAAAAATTATGATTAAGGATTGGCTTGAAAGCTATCACCCAAAGAACAAGGAAGAAGCACTGCATGCCCTTCGTGAAATTATGCAGGAAATTGCATTGGCGGGACTTAACCGTGCTGGATTTTTTGAAAAGGCAGCATTTTATGGCGGAACGGCTCTTAGGATATTTTATGGACTTGACCGTTTTTCTGAAGATTTGGATTTTTCATTGTTGGCAACAAATCCTGAATTTACCCTTGAAAAGTATCAGGATGCTATTGTTGCAGAATTTGCTGCTCTAGGTATGCAGGTAAGTGTCGTAGAAAAAGAAAAGGCCGTTGAAAATACTATAAATTCTGCATTTTTAAAATCTGAAACGATATGGCGTGAACTCACCTTAGAAGGAATAATTCCGCAAAACGGTATAGATAACGTTGCCAATGTTAAAATTAAAATTGAAGTGGATAGGCATCCCCCATTGGGATTTTTGACTGAAGAGAAATTAGTATTAAAACCTTTTTCATTTTATGTCAAATGTTTTGTTCTTCCGGATCTTTTTGCAGGGAAAATGCATGCCTTACTATTTCGGAAATGGAAAACTAATGTCAAGGGTAGGGACTGGTATGATATGGAATGGTACATCAAAAAAGGGATTCCATTTGATCTTACTCACTTTTTGTTACGAGCTCAGGATAGCGGTGACTGGACTGCAGCAACCATTAGCGAGGAAGAATTTAGAACATTACTATCGGATAAAATTGACGTCGTGAATTTCGATTATGTAAAAGCTGATGCTGGCCGATTTATTGCAAATACTGCTATTCTAGACATATGGTCCGCAAAATACTTTCATGACCTTGTGGAACACTTGAAAATAGTTTCAAGTAAATAGCTAAAATATAGCAAGATAACTACTGATTTACTTGTTATCTTAGCCCTAAATTACAGTATTTATGAATCTTACTTACTCGGATAAACTTCCTGTATCTAAACTAACAGCTTCGTTTGGTAATACCTCGGCTGGGGTTTGTGTTAGGTTTTGGATTCTTGCCTGCGTGGGAATGACGGTTTTGGTTGTGGGTTTACGTCTGCGTGGGAATGAGGGTTTTTGGAACACGGAGTTTCACAGAGTTTGGCACAGGGTTTCACAGGGTTTTAAATGTATTTTGAAATGTTCAGTACAGGCTCGACACGATGTTTTTTTAACCACGAAGGGCACTAAGATTTTAGCAACTCATGATTAATTTTTACTTTGAAAAGGACACAAAGGCGCTTCGCTTTATTGGGTGGGTGCGAGTGGTTTACGTCATTGGGGGAATGACGGTTATTGGAGCACAGAGTTTCACGGAGTTTGGCACAGGGTTTCACAGGGTTTTAAATGTATTTTGACGGGGGCAGTGCAGGCTCGACGAGAGGTTTTTTTACTCTAATTAGACAAGCATAGGGCAAAGGTTTTTTTAAACACAAAAGACACAAAAGTTTTATATTATCCTTCTTCTACGGGGCAGTGCAGGGTCGACACGATTTTTTTTTAACCACTAAGGGCACTAAGATTTTAGCAACTTATGGTTAATTTTTTACTTTGAAAAGGACA
>CAIWKX010000147.1 GCA_903913315.1 uncultured Bacteroidota bacterium
ATTATTTTTGGTAAAAAATCACTCGAAAAAAGCATTTTAAAAGAAGTCTAAGTATCTTCGATACTCAAAAAAAAAGCAAATGGCAAAAAAGATAATGATATTGTGGTCGGGTGGCATTGACAGCACGGCAACACTTAAGATGTATTTGGAAAAAACCGACTTTGAGATAGTCGCATTAAAAATAATGTACTATACAAAGGACGAAACTGTAAATGCAAGGATAAACAAAGAAAAGAAAGCCATCCGTAAAATACTGCCAAAATTATTGGAAATAAGGGCTTTTAAATATACTGAATTGGTTGTACAGATGCCAAACGGCGTCAAAGGAACGGACGTTCCAATATTTGGCAGTCTTGCCATTTATCCAGCTTACTCCTTTGGCTGCAAGGAAATAATCATAGGTTGGGTAAAAGACATAAGGCACGGTCAAAGTAAATACGTTGCCAAAAAACACGAATTGCTGAATAAGATTAGCAGCTTGTACTTTGAAGGCAGCAAGGGGATGTGGAATTGGTTTCCTATATTTGTGCTTTCTGATTTTTACGGTGACAAAAAAGTTTACATTGATTACCTAGGTGAAATGGTTTTGGAAACTTGGTTTTGTAGGTTTCCAAAAAGGGCTGGCAAAAGGAATGGATGTGGTGTCTGTGTTGCTTGCCGCCATATCAAAAAGATTTTACCTGAAACAATATTGATATGAGAAAATATTTGTGGATTCCAGCTTTGTTAGTAGGTGGTTACTTTATTTGGGACTATTCAAACAAACTTGGTCAAGTGGCAACGGGTTTGGTGGCAACCCCTTCAAACCTTAGTGTAAAAGGAACAATGTTTTCCCCTAAATTGGTTTTGACCTTCCAAATAAACAATCCTTCTGAATTGCCTTTGACAATCACAAAGATTTTTGGCACTATCGTAAACAATGGTAACCAAATTGCCACCTTCGACAATGAAGGCAACACAATCATTGCACCAAATGGGTTGAGTAATTTGGATGTGTTAATCAATATTGATATTGTTTCACTTGGTTCTCAAATATTGAAAGGTCAACTTCAAAACAGTTTTGTTGTCAATGGGACTGTATTTAGTGGTTTGATTCAAGTGTCCTTCACTAAAACTTTGTCAATAGATGGATATTAAGCCCGAAACCTTATTGGCTGTTTTGCCACCGCCCAAGTTTATTGAACAACTTATAGTCCAAGACCATACAACGGACGATATTATTGCCGTTATCATTGAGATGCACAATGAACAAGTGGGCAACTACCGTAAAATTGCCAAAGTGTTGTTGGAAAATTTTGAACGTCACGAGATACCAATGTTCTTGTTTGATTTCTGTAAAAAGATGTTGACCTATGTTGAGGATGGAGAAAACCAAGACATTAAGACGGCTCAAATCATACTTACAGAAAAAATAGTTGACTGCAAGGGTTATGCAAGCTTTATTGGTGGCTGTTTGAATGGTGTCAATTATTGGGATGGAAAACAAACTTATGATGCTTACTATTGCTTTGTTTCATTCGATGAGGAAATATTCCCTTCGCACGTTTTTATTGAATGCAATGGGAAATTTATTGACCCTTGTTACAAAAAAATTGACAATGATTTGGAATATACTTACTTTTACTCATATAAAATAAAAGATAAGATGGCAGTAAATAAAATCTCAGGCACTAACTTACGTAAGAAAAATATGTATATAGGCGACAATGGGGATAGTGGGGATAGTGATACTGGTGATACTGGTGATACTGGTATAGATCCTGGTGATACTGGTGATACTGGTGATACTGGTGATACTGGTGATACTGGTGATACTGGTGATACTGGTGATACTGGTGATACTGGTGATACTGGTGATACTGGTGATACTGATTCTTCCGATGATTCTTCCGATGATTCTTCCGATGATTCTTCCGATGATTCTTCCGATAAAGGTGGTGGTAAAGGTGGCGGTGGTGGCAAAGGTGGCAGCCCACCTGTGAAGTCCCCTGACGGATTCATAATTACTGCACCGACAATAAACGTGACCAATAAAACTGCTACCGGTTGCGATATAAGCCTTAATTTGCCCTATCAATTTTTAGACCAGCCAATTTTGAAAATGGCTGGTGGTTATGTGATTAAATATTATATCCAACAATATTCAGGTGATGGCAAACCAATTGGTAACGCTATCCTTGGCAATGGCAATTTGTTCAAAAATGTAAGTGCTGGAAATTATAAAGCATGGTACACTTGTTTGAAGTGGACAAGCCAAGAAAAACCATTTACCGTTGTTGTTGGGACAAAAAAAAATCCAAAAGGTGGAAACAACTTGCCTTCGAGTGGAAATAATGCAAAAAATAGTTTACTTTCGTCAAATAATGCTGGCTTGTTGATTCTTGGGGCTGGTATTGGTTTATATTTAATCTTCAAAAAATAAAATTTATGGCTAAGGCTAGACAAATTGGTACTACTGCCGTTGCACCTTTGATAGGTCGCAAAAAAACGGGACAAAACAAAAAACAAAGTGTAAAAAGGATTTATGTTTCCGCTAAACCAGCACACAACAAAAAAAGGCGTAAAAAAATTGGTTCACCAATGGATAAAATTGGTGGTACTTTGGAATTAGTTGCAGCCACTTTAGGTGGTATCTATGTCTCAAACGTTTTGAACAAATCAAACATTTTGAAACCTAAAACTTCGACTGATTTTGATGCAAGGCCTTTTGTTGGGGTGGCTGGTGGGGTTGCAATGGCTATATTTGTCAAGAACCCAATGGCCAAGGCTGCTGGTATGGGGTTGGCTGCGGACTCAGCTATGTTCTTAATCCCTGATAGTGCCATCCCTACAATTGGTGCTATGGATAGTAATTTGGAAGCTTCACGGAAGATTATCCGTTTGCCAATGAACGGCGCTCGGCAAATAGGCTACAAGAAACAACAAAAGCGTTTGGCTGGTGGCAATGCTTATAGCGTTAGCCCGTTGATGGGTGTTACACCTTACGACAATCGTGCTTTTGCTGGTTGTGTTTACTAAACAATTTTTTTAACAATCAATATTTAAAGTTATGTCAAATGCTTTTATGATAAGCAGCGCAACGATTGATATGCAATTGCAAAACGCAAAATTGGTATTAAGTAAATTGCAAAATCAAAATGGACAATTGATGTTCCCAACACAAAGGGACTTGGAAGCGCAAACGATTGTCCAACATACTTTGAGGAGCGAAGTTCTTTTGAACACAACCTCTACGCAATTTATTATCCCTGTTACCGCTCAAAACAATATGGCTGGTTCTCAGTTTCCGACTGAAAACAGATTGGTTTTGAATGATATTTTTGTTTGCGTGGACTTCAACGTAAGTGTTGCCAAACCAGCAAGCGCAACGGACACGAATTTTAGGTTGTACAATTACGGTTCGCCGTCTGTGTTCACCACCGCTAATACTGCCAATGCGGTGAATTCTTTATATAACAAAGGTTATATCCAATGGATAAACAAACAAAAGGTTGTTGCCCCCCATTGGGATTTGATGAAGCACTTTTATGTTCCAAACCAGCAAGGTAATGCAGCACCGTATTATTCTACAAATACAGTCCCTTATGTTGACGAATACAATGGAGCGGTGGATGGATTTTATCCTACTTCACCCAATTGGATCTTCAACGGTGCTGGTAATATCAATATGCAGCTTATTTTACCGGATGCTTTGGCTGCCGTTGAGACTTACCAAAGGTTGGTAGTGCAATACAGAGGGTTCTTGATCCAAAATAGTTCTCAAGTACAATAGTACTTTTGAAGTTGTGATTTGCTTTTTTAACCGTGGGCGGCGTTATCGCCGCCCACTTTTTTTTTTTTTACAATCAAAAAATTTTGATATGGATATGATGAAACAAGCTTTTACCCCAAATACAATTGGGCGCAAGCGTATTAGGATTGGTTCACCGTGGGCAAATACGAATGTCACAATGTTTCAAAGCATTGAGATTGTATTGGGTGCTGCCGCTGGTAAAACAATGTTCCAAAATTTAACCCAATTGGACGGCGCAATAGTTCAAAGGATGTGTATTTTCCCTACACCTGTTGCAGCTTATTCGGCGCAAACCTATAATACTGCCGTGCCTACATTGGGTGATTATCAAGCTATGTTCTTTACTTTTATGCGTGGTGATTTCAATATCCTTCAAAATGTACCAGCTTTGGTGCTGAACCCGTTTTTTGATAACGATGGCACTACGGCAACAACGGTAAACAGTAACCCATTTTGGGACATTCTTTTTACGCCTCAGCCAATAGACTTTAATAAGTCTTATACTTGGATGGCAGCAACCCCAAGCAATGCAGCTTTGAGGGTTTCTTTGGGTGTCACTTATTATTACCCAAACAACTAAGTATGGGCGTTAATACAAAAGCGGAATTGACGAAAATCGAAGAAGTGTTGGCGTTCTACGATTTACACAAGGGGTCGCCTTGTTTTTGTGTTTACGCTGGTGTAAGCTGCAAACCTGAGCAAGTTGCATTCGATTATCTGGACACCGAACAGCCCGAAGAAGGTCGAGAAGTATTGGAAGAATTCCTTAGGTTGATTAAGAGCCGTTCGGACAATAACAATGTTTACACAATCCAATTGGTGGACGAATGGAAGGAAGTAGACGTTAAGGGTGGCGGCGGTTTAAAGCAAAAGGTTTATAAAGGTCGTTCCCTTCGTTTCCAGCTTAACCCAAACCAAGCTTATTTCGGTGGGGATTACCCTAAAGGAAATGATATTGTCATCCGCAATGAAACAAGTGGCTCTATTCCGCAAAGCGGAAACAATGAAGTTGTGGACTTGCTTAAAATGATGCTTGCAGAGGCAAAAGCGGAAAACGAGCGTTTGCGTTTGGTAATAGAAGAAAAATTGGACCAACGTGAGGGACTTAATTATGATGATGATGACAATGATGATGACAATGGAATTGTATTGACACCACAAGAAAAGATTCTGGGCACTATTGGGGGTATCTTGGAACGTGAGGAAGTGCAAGAGGGGATAGCTGGTTTGTTGTTGGGGGGGCAAAAATGGTTTAACCGTCAAATATTAAAAAATGAGTGAAGTTAAATTTTTAGTCCCAATGTCCAAGGATGCGGACAAAATAACGGACGCAATTAGTAAATTGATGCAATTGGATTCAAAATTCGCTGAGAGGATTAATGATTTGCTTTTGCTTGCTCAGAATGCGCCAAACCAATACGAATTGGGCGCACTCTCTTTGTCTGCAAAAACGCGTAAATACAAAAAGTAATGGGAAAGAAATTGAGTAAGTCACAACTTGAAACAATAAAATGGGTTGCAATTGTTGCAATTGGTGGGACAGTTTTATATAATATCGGTTCAAAATTTGGCTTGTTTGGTAATGCAAAACCTTTACCCCCAAACCCCGAACTTAATACCCCACAAGGTTCCGATTATACCCATACGGATGGTTTTGATGCACAAGCTTTGATTAATGCAATTGTGCAAGATTGGACAACATTCGGCGGAGATCCATTTGCAGTAGTTTTCTCTCAGATTAAATCGGCTGTGGAAACGCAGGGTGACTGGCAGACTTTCAATAATACATTTTTGTCTCAAAAAGGTGTTGGTGCTTTGGATTATATAACTAGTTGGCTTCAACACGCACCTTGGGCGGTTGTTTCCAATAATGAGGAGTCCCAAATAGTGTCATACATCAATAATTTACCTCTATGAAAAATTTTTTTTATTATATAGCAAAAAAAATGCTTTTTGAATATTACATTACCGATATTGAAAAGCAAAATGATTTCACCATACAAGAATTGGTGAATGACATTACTTTCATTAATCAATCCAAAAACGCAAATATTTATGTAAACAACACTTTGCTTGTTCCTGGTCAAGCTTTTGATGCTGGTGGCAATTTTGGTGAATGCAATTACCAGCTTTACAATGTAAGGTTTGTTTATACAGGTGTTGGGACTCAAATAAATAGTTGCGTGGTATTACTTAAGCAATATAAACACATTGATAATGTCTAATTTAGGGATAAGGTACGTCCTGCCATACCAAGGGACAAATGGTTTGACAGTTACAAATAACCAAATTGGTTTAGACCCAAGTGGTGTGGGTGAAATTGGGGCTTTGGAAATCAATAAAAATGGTTCGCAGAGCTCGGCTGCGCCTGTTGGTGCAAGTGGTTCGGTGTTTGCAATATGGAACAATGGTTTAGGAAATTTCAGTCTTGAAATAGACGATTTGATTAGCATGTTGCCCATACTAACGGTAGATATATCTGGAAATTTGATCAATGGTTCTGAAGTGGCTGGCGGTGCTCCCAAAGCATTTATTACTACTGATATTTTAAACACATTTTCCCAAATATTGGCAAAAGCTGGTTCGGTGAATAATTCAGCAGTTCAAATAGTCTCAGGTGTTGGGAATAATGATGTAAATATAGTCGGTACACGTTCAGCTATCACGGCTGCTAAGACTGCTGGTGCCGTTGTCTTGGATGCAACACACTATGTACCAATCGAAATAAATGGCACTACCTACAAGCTTTTAATAAGTACCTAATGTTACCAGCTTTACAGAATAATAACCCCGGCAACATTGTTTCAAGCAATATATCTTGGCAGGGTCAAACTGGAAATAACAACGGTTATGTTGTTTTTGAGTCCCCTATGTGGGGTTTTCGTGCTTTGTACAAAGAAATATATAACAATCTTTACAGTGATAATGGTGACAATAACCTACGGGCGTTTTTTGCCCACTATTTGGATTACCCAAATAGTCACTCTGCAAAAGATGTGACGGATTATGCAAATTATGTTGCAAATAATTTGGGGGTTGGCATTGATGACGAAATTGTGCCAAATGAGGAAATATTGAAAAATATTGCCCATAGTATTGCCCAATATGAAAGTGGAAACGATGCCAATAATTGGTCGGAGACCGATTATGACAATGGTTACAATTTGTTTTTGGGTGAGGATATTGCCACCAGCCCTTTTACTTGGTTTGTCTTGGCTGGTATTGGTTTTGGTTTTTGGTATTTATTTAAGAAATAAGACTATATTTGTGCTGTTGTTACTGGGGAGTAACAACGGCAAGCTTTATACCGAAAAAGTATGGTAAAAAAAACAAGAAACTAAGGGCAACGACATTGTTGCCCACGGTTTCTAAAAACTTAAAAATTATGAAAAAGTATTTTATTGTGTTTACTGTTTTAAATGCGATCCAAGGCAACTTTGTTCAAACAAGTGGTGTGTTTTCAATAGATTTTGAAAATGAGTCTCACGATGTGTTACCAAATGATTTGGAAGGAAAGGTTTTTGATAGGTGCGATAAAACAATCATTCAAAAATGTGGCTTGGATTCGTCAAAGACTATGATTAGTCAAATAGTGCCATTATAGTATTGGCACGATATTTTATATAAGTTGGTAGGAGTGTACGAGACTTCAAACAATAACTTTTTAACCTTTATGGTTAGACCGTCTTTGCAGCTCGTACCTGCATTGGCGGTTTTTTTTATGTCTAAAAAATTAAAAAATGACAAAAGCAAATTTGCAAAAAGCAAACAATTTGGTGAAAGAAATTCAATTTTATGAATTTCGTAAATTGTCTAATGAAAACATGCTCGAAAAAATTAACTGGGCAATTTCTTCAACCGAAACTATTGGCAGCCTTATTCATTTTTCAATCGGAGATGAAACAACAGAAACAAGCGTATCACCTTCTGTTTTGATGCAATGTTTGAAATTGTCGATTTCGGAAACTGTACAGTATATTGAAATGATTAGGGATGAATTTTTAAAATTGTAAATATGAAAATAATAATAGATGAATTAAATGATGAGGCTGTTTTGTCTTTGAACCCGTTGGAGTATGAAATTTTTAAGGCTAAGTTCCTGTCAACGGAAAAGGGAAGTGTTTATGAAAGGATATATAAAAACTATTTTAGGAATAAAACAGTAAAAAAAACGATTTTGGATATGATTGTAGATTTTAAAGATTCTGACGATTTTTTACCATTTTAAAATTAAAAAATGAAAACAATAATTTTTCGGAACAATTGGGTAAGTGACCATAAGGCAATAAAGAGGATAACAATATTAGTTGAATTTAATGATAAAGATTTTCCCGAACCGATTAAAAAAGTGAAAAATCAATCAGATATTGATTTTATGAATGGCTACCGTTATAAGTATTCAAATGCTTTTCTTGCTGTTTATGGTGCTTGTAAGAAAATATTTGAATTGTTTTTTAATGCTGATATTGAATGTAAAAGTGTTGAAGAATTACATTTTAAAGGTTTAAAAGCGTTAGACATTCATTTAGTTTCCAATGACTAGTTTTTTTTTTTAAAAAATAAACTATACTTTTATTGCGTTTAGGTCAAAAAAAAACCGTGAAAAGCTACCAACTTGTTCACGGTTAAAAACATTAATTTTTCTCCGATGGCAAAAATAATAAAATTGTTTGACATAGGCCCCAAATCGCTAAAAATAGTGGTTTGGGGCTTCTTCTTACCTACATTTTTGGGTAATGCTTGCCCCTACCCCCGCTGCCTCAGCGGAATGCCCTCGCTCCTAAGTGTGTTTATCATAAGCTTGCATTCTACCGCTTTTATTAAAAGCGGTTTTGTTTCACCTTCCAAATCGGTGCAAGATGCTTGGTAAACGTTCCCCACTTTTAGGAATATCTCATGTCTCGATGTATCAAACTATGGTGCAACTCAGGGCTAACAAGTTGGTGATATACAATAAGTGGATGGGTGGTAATACCAAAAGCAAGAAACAGCAAGATTGTAATTTGTTGGACAATTTTAAGGGTGCAAAGACTTACTCAGGTCAAATGACAAATACCTCACAAAAGAAACTTGGTTTTGCTTTGGATATGTTATGGCAATGCACGGGTGTTAGGTATTTGAATAGGTGGCAACATAGGAAACTAAAATTGGTTAAGCAACATTTGTCTTTTGTTACCTTGACAATCCCCGAACAATCAATCCGTATCAATGGAAAGGATGCTTATAATGAATTGTTAGAACCATTTATCCAATGGCTGACAAGGACAATGAAGGTGACCCACTACGTTTGGAAAGCTGAATTGCAACAACCTTTGGACTATTTTGGCAATGAAAAGCTTTGCAAAGGTCAATTGCATTACCATTTGATTCTTCCAAATTACATTGATAAGGGTAAGATTAGAAATAAGTGGAACAGTATTTTGGGGAAAGCTGGTATGTTGGGTTTGCACCAAGATCCCCCAAGCACTTGGATAGGCAGCTTAAAAAAATGCACGGGTGCTGGCTACTTGATGAAAGAGGTTATGAAAAATTGCGTGAGCCAAAGCGATATAAAAAAACAGGACGATAAAATAAACCAAGCTCTTCAAAAAATCGGCTATATGGACAAATACATTTTGTCAATGGTAGCAAGGAAAATAGAAATGATAAAGAACCTTGATTATAGTGAGGATTCAATCAATGGGAAGGTTTGGGGATGTTCTGAAAACCTACAACCCAAGACGGTTCAAAATGGTTTGTACCATACGCAAACCAAAAAGTTTTATGAAGTTGAATTGTCTGAGTCATTGGAAAAGCAATTGCACAATTTGAATATCCGATATAGTTCCAAGGAAAGTACCTTTAACCTTCGTTCCTATATGGACAATCAAGATGCTTTACCCACAATGATTGATTTTTTTGGCCGTGAAGTACTAAACCCAAAGTATTTTGAAAAACGGTTTGAGATTGTGACAATGCCAAACGGGTATCAATCTCAATTGTTGGATTATAATTGTTTTGTTGGCTTTGACGAATTGTATAAACCGATATACAAAAAGCAATTGGAATTGTATAAATCGCATTTGAATTTGTTTGGCGCAAACATAGAAATAAGGGAAAGCACAAAGGCTAAGTATATTCCTTTGTCAAATACCAATGTAGATGCCAATGGA
>CAIWKX010000148.1 GCA_903913315.1 uncultured Bacteroidota bacterium
AGCTTCCGTCAGTTCAGGCGGTCAATTCTTTACAAGTACGGTCAGACCTGAATTAATTTCAGGGCATCTGTACAAGGTTGAATACAATTTAATTTTTACTTCGTATAGTTCTGCTCAAACGGTATTGTTTGGCTTTACCAATTCAGCATCGGCAAACTTTACAACCCTGAACGCAAACTATACTTTGATTCAGCAGGGATACGGAACAACTGCGGTTAATAATATTTATGCAAGCGGGGCGGCAACCACAACTTCTCAGGCAAGTCAGAATTTACAACTTTCAACAGGTTATATAGTTTTACTTGAGGGTTACGTTATACCATCGGCAAATATGCGTTTACAGTTAATTGTGACCACAAGCAATGGAACTATTACTTCTCAATTGGGTAGTAATTTTGTCATCACAGACCTTGGAAACCAAACTACAATCGGCAATATAGGATAATCAAATATGAGTAGCATTACATTTGTTGACTACCAAACAGTCATACCCGCATCGTGGCTAAATGACGTTAATAATATGGTGTACAACGGTGTTGTTCCTGCAACAACGCTATCACCAACAAATTTGTCTGTTAGCACAAATGCAAGTATTGCTAATATTACAAATAATTTAGTTTTTACTTCTACTGGTGCAATTACTTTACCAGTTGGAACAACTTCGCAAGAACCATCAAGTGCCAGAACAGGTATGTTTCGATTTAATTCGACAACAACATCATTTGAGGGTTATAACGGAACATCATGGGTATCAACTGGAACAGTAACAAGTGTTGCATTATCTGGTGGAACAACTGGATTAACTGTTTCTGGTAGCCCAATTACAACTTCTGGAACTATTACTCTTTCAGGGACACTTGCAGTAGCTAATGGCGGTACAGGTGTTACAACTTCTACTGGAACTGGCAATGTTGTATTGAGTACATCTCCAACATTAGTAACGCCAGTTCTTGGAACTCCTACTAGCGTTACATTAACAAATGCTACTGGACTTCCATTAAGTACAGGTGTAACAGGAACTTTGCCTATTGCTAACGGTGGTACAGGGGCTACTACTTTAGCAGGGGCTAATATTGCGTTGTTCAATACAACACAAACTTGGACTGCTACACAAACATTCAACGGTACTTCTGCTACTGAGGCAATAAAAACCCTCAACATTGCTGAACCTGCTAACGTAGTTGGTACTGCTCCAACCGCAACAACAAATTTCTATATTAATAGTGGTTCTGTTCAATATTACACCGCAAACAACGCCAATAACTGGACACTTAACTTTGCATTTTCTTCTGGAACATCTTTAAATACTGCAATGTCAGTAGGAGATTCAATTTCTTGCACAATGATCGTAACAAACAGTACAACTGCTTACTATCCAAGTGCATTTACTATTGACGGAACATCTGTAACGCCTAAGTGGCAGGGTGGAACCGCTCCTACAAGTGGTGATGCAAGTGCAATTGATAGTTACACATTTGTTATTTTAAAGACTGCTTCTGCAACATATACTGTGCTTGCTTCTGTAACTAAGTTTGCATAAGGACTGACTGATGCCACGTTTATCTAAGATTGGAGCCGCCGCACTTGCCGCATTTGGGTGGACAAGTGGCGCTTCTGTTGTTTCTGCCAGTTATCTGCAAGTGGCAGGAGGCGGTGCAGGTGGAGATGGAAATAGTGGCGTTGCAGGTACTGGTGGTGGCGCAGGTGGATATTTAACAGGAACTGTATCACTTAATACAACTTCATCTTATACAGTTATTGTTGGGGCGGGTGGCTCTGGAACTAGCACAGTAGGAAACAATGGAAATAATTCACAATTTTCATCTTTAACTGCTTCTGTAGGAGGAGGTGGTGGTGGTTCTTATCCTTCTTCCACAGGAGTTTCTGGTGGCTCTGGAGGTGGTGGAGCATACAATTCTGCAAGCGGTGGAAGTGGAACATCTGGTCAAGGAAATTCAGGTGGTGCAGGAACGAGTTCAAGTAGTTCTGGAGGAGGAGGTGGTGGTGGAGGTGGAGCAGGTGCTTCTGGAAGTAGTGGAAGCGGAACAACTGGCGGTAATGGTGGCGTTGGTTTAGCATCATCAATATCAGGAACTTCGACATATTATGCGGGTGGCGGAGGTGGCGCAGGGGTTACTAATGGAACAGGCGGTAATGGTGGAGGAGCAAACGGAAATTGGAATACTTATGGTATTTCTGGAACTGCTAATACTGGTGGTGGTGGTGGTGGTGGCGGAAACGGAGCTTTAGGCGGTAATGGTGGTTCAGGCATAGTCATCATTTCTTATCTTGCACCACAAAAGTTTGGTGGAGGAGTTGTTACTGCCTCTGGCTCTAATATTATCCATACCTTTACTACTTCAGGAACATTAACACCTTTAACATCTTTATCTGCTTCTTATTTGGTTGTTGCAGGTGGCGGTGGTGGTGCATGGGGCGGTGGTGGTGCAGGGGGTCTGTTATCAGGCTCTAGCCTAACTATTGATTCAAACTCAACATACCTTGTAACTGTTGGAGCAGGTGGTTCGGCAGGATTTTCAACTGTATCTACAGGAACTCAAGGTGGAAGCTCGGCATTTTCAATGGTTACTACTACCGCTGTCGGTGGTGGTACAGGAAATATTAATGGCGGTGTTGGGGGTAACGGTGGTTCGGGTGGTGGTGCATCTAATACAGGTGGATCAGGAGGTACGGCTACATCAGGTCAAGGTAATGTAGGAGGTTCTGCAACAGGCACACAAGGCGCAGGTGCAGGTGGTGGTGGATCAGGTAGTGCGGGTTCTAGCCCATCCGCTGTCGCAGGGCAACTTTCAAATGGTGGAGCAGGTGGTAGTGGAACTACTTCAACTATTTCTGGTGTATCTGTAGGATATGCAGGTGGTGGCGGTGGAGGGGGAAGAACATTAGGCACAGGTGGTTCTGCAATTAATGGTGGTGGCGCAGGTGGTGCAGGTTCAAATCCTCCAGTTGCAGGAACATCAGGAACAATATACACAGGCGGTGGTGGTGGTGGCGGCGGTTATTATGATCCAGTACCAACATCAGGATCATCTGGTGGCGCAGGTGGCTCTGGAGTTGTAATCATCTCCTACCCAGGATCAACCCAACAAATGGCAGGTGGTACAGTAACTATAATAGGAGGTAATGTCATACATACCTTTACAAGTTCTGGATATTTAACACCTATTAAGTATGTTAATAACTCTTTACGTTTTAGATCAAGTGCTTCTGCTTATTTGAATAGAACTCCAAGCGTTGCAGGAAATCAAAAAACATGGACTTATAGTTTTTGGATTAAACTAGGAACAATAGGAGCAGAAAAAGTTGTTCTTGGAACTTCTGTTTCAAACACTCCATTTACAAAAATATATTTTGACACCAATAGTAACTTTACTTGGTATGAATATACGGGTTCAAATTATGTTGTTACGACAACGCAAGTATTTCGTGACCCATCTTCTTGGTATCATGTTGTTCTTTCAGTAGACACAACACAAGCAACTGCTTCAAATAGAGCAAAATTATATATAAATGGAGTTCAAGTTACTTCATTTAGTTCATCAAGTTATGTTCCACAAAATACCAACACAACAGTAAATTCTGCCGTTGCAACATATATTGGTCAACCTGGTAACGGAGGTTCTTATCTTGATGGTTACATGACCGAAGTCAACTTCATTGACGGTCAGGCACTAACACCTAACAGCTTTGGAACATTTAACTCATACGGTGTATGGCAACCCATATCTTACGGTGGTAGCTACGGTACTAATGGTTTCTATTTACCTTTTACAAATAAGACAAGTACAACAACCCTTGGATATGACTTTAGCCCTAACGGTAATAATTGGACTACAAATAACATATCTCTAACAGCAGGGTCTACATACGACAGTATGACAGACGTACCTACGCTGACAAGTGCTACTGCTAGTAATTATGCGGTGTTAAATCCATTGGTTTACAGGTTCTCTACAGGTCAAAATGGGTATTCAAATGCTAACTTGACTTTAACAGGTCAGGCGGGAGGAAACACATGGTTCAACATGGGAACTATTGGTATACCTGCAAGCAGTGGTAAGTTTTATTTTGAATGTCAAATTGGTACGGCATCTAACGGTATATATGTTGGTGTTACTCAAGATAGTAATTTCCAAAGCGCTAATTGGGATGCTTATTATGACTCTGCTAACGGAGTTTTGTATAAAGGTGCTTCTACATTTGCCACAGGACTAGCAACGGCAACAACTGGTGATGTTATTGCAGTTGCTTATGACTCAATAGGAAATACTTGTGCTTTTTATAAAAATAACACATTACTAGGCACAGTAACAGGATTAACTTCTGCAACAATGTTTCCTTTGCAGTGCGCCAGACAATCTGCTGTACTTAATTTAAACTATGGTCAACAACCTTGGACTTACACCCCCCCAACAGGCTTTGTAGCCCTCAACACATATAACCTATAAGGAATAGAAGATGCCAACAACATACGCAGTTCCTAATGGTGCTACTCAGTTTGCCGCTACGTTATGGAATGGTGGTCAAACATCGCCATTTTCTGTTTCCAACGGAGCTAATAATACGACAGGAGTAACTTTTCAACCTGACTTTGTTTGGGCAAAAGAAAGGTCGGCATCTAGCTCTCATCGTTTGTATGATTCTGTTCGGGGTACTGGATTGGCTTTATTTTCAAATTCAACATCGGCAGAAACTACAGAGACAAACCCTGGCGTATCAGCTTTTCAAAGCACAGGTTTTCAGATCACAAATACAAGCGGTAATGCTCCTTATTTAAATGAGACAAGTCAGACCTACGTGGGTTGGCAATGGAAAGCAGGAGGAACAGCATCCTCTAATACTAACGGATCAATTACTTCACAAGTGAGTGTTAACGCTACCGCAGGTTTTAGTATTGTTACTTATACGGGTACAGGTGCTAATGCTACTGTTGGTCATGGGTTAGGGGTTGCGCCCAGTATGGTAATAGTAAAGAAAAGAGGCGCTGTTGGTGATTGGCCTGTATATCATATTGGTTTGACAAGTGCGGCATACAACCTTTATCTTGATGCAACTAATGCTCAAGCAATCGATAGCCCTCCAACATTTAACAGTACTGCGCCAACATCGTCAGTTTTTTCTTTAAGTTCTAACACTCAAGTAAATGCAAGTGGAGTAACAGCTGTTGCTTACTGTTGGGCACAAATACCAGGATATAGTGCATTTGGTAAATATACAGGTAATGGTTCTGCTGACGGTCCGTTTGTGTACACAGGATTTAGACCACGATTTGTGATGGTTAAAAACATTACTTCTTCTCCTTGGAATTGGTTTCTTTTTGATAGCTCTCGAAATACATATAACGTAACAAATACAGCGTTGTTGCCAAACGACCCTGGCGCAGAAACCACAAACACAACTTGGATTTTTGATTTATTGTCAAATGGCTTCAAAAATCGTGGAACAAATGGAAACGTAAACAATAGCGGGGATACTTACATATACGCCGCTTTCGCAGAGAATCCATTCAAATACGCAAACGCAAGATAAGGAGATATAAAAATGTCACACTACGCAAAGGTAGAAAACGGTATCGTCACACAGGTCATTGTTGCTGAAGAGGACTTCATCAGCACAGGAGCTTTGGGCGACCCCGCCAACTGGATTCAAACATCCTACAACACCCGTGGTGGTGTTCATTATGGTTCTGATGGACAGCCTGATAGTGGTGTAGCCCTAAGGGCCAACTACGCAGGTATTGGATATACATACGACAAGACAAACGATGTTTTTTATGCGCCTCAACCATATCCATCATGGACAATAAGTTCTCCTTCTTGGATTTGGCAATCTCCAACACCTTATCCTACCGATGGTAAATCTTATACTTGGGATGAAGTTACTAAATCTTGGGTAGCAGTTGTTTAATTTAATAATATAATGAATTTGGCAATTTCGCCATATTTTAGGAAATAATGATGCTTACACCTAATCAAATTTTTAAAGACCAACCCATTACCGTTACAGCAAGCATGATTAATGCTATTTGGACTTATATTAGTTCTAAGCCAAGTTCTGAAACTGCATGGCTAGTTGTTCCATTTCAACAGCAAGTAGGACAACAAATGAAAGTTTTGGAAGATGCCGCCAACGCATCAGAACCTGCTGAGACAACAGAAGCCCCAACGGTGCAATAAATGGCAACACTCGCAGATGTCAGCAACAAAATAGATACGCACGTTGACGTTTGCGAGGTTCGTTATCAAGCTATTGCGGAACAAACTAGAGGCGTTAACGCCAGATTAAAACGTCTTGAAAGCATACTTATCGGGGGCGGTGGCGCAATTATTTTGCTTTTGCTTGAATTAGTATTAAACAAGCATTAGGAGATTATCATCGACCCTTTTACACTTGCAATGATGGCTATTGGCGCAGTTAAATCTGGCGTTGCAATGTACAAGGAAGCCAAATCTGTTGGTAAAGAAGCCATTGGGGTTATTACTGAGATTTCTGAAGGACTTGGTTCTTTTTTTGAGCACCAGGAAAAGGCAGTTGAGTATGCAAAAGAAATTGAAAAAAACCCGCCAAAAGGCAAAAGTCTTCAAGCCATTGCCCTTGATAACGTCCTCAGAAGAAAAAAACTTGAACAAGCAGAAGCCGATTTGCGCACTATGCTTACCTGGGAAGCCCCTCCAGAACTTGGAGCATTGTGGACAGATTTTCAAATTGAACGAGCCAAGTTAATGGCGGATAAAGATAAATTCGATAAAGCGCAAAAAAAAAGGATGAACGAGAAAAGATACAACTTAAAGCTGATAGAGAAAAATTCCAGTTTAAACTTGCAGTTTGTATTGCGGTCTTGGTTTTTGCCCTTACCTGCATCGGATTAATGTATTACATCAGAATGGATTATTTGGAAAGTTTGCAAGGTGATAGAGGACACATTGAATTTAAAAGAAAGTTTCACGATAATTCAGTTGAAATGGAATGTTTGAAGATTTTTCAAGAAACAGGATATTTGCCTAAATATTGCCCATGAAACAAAACGAACATTGGTTTTTTAAATCTTGGAGACCTTACCTTGCTTGGCAATATGGGTTTATTTGTCTTTGTGATTTTGTACTTTTACCTTGCCTTTATTTTTGGGTTCAACAATTTGAAACTCAAGCTGTTAATGATGCGTATAGGGAATGGAAGCCCTTAACAACCCAAAATGGTGGTTTGTTTCACATGGCTCACATGGCTATCGTAGGAGTTTCAGCTTATGGTCGTAGCCAAGAAAAAATGGGAATGATGCCAAGCATGGGTGCTATGCCACAAGCCAGGATGACAGAAACCATTACTGAAACTGAAACCATTAAAACTCCCCTGCGCCCCTCAATGGGTGATGGAGCAAGGGTAAAACCCCCACAGGATGATTAATGAAAGCAATTGTCGTTGAACTATTACTTTTGATTGTTACCGCAATTGGATGTATTTTTATTGGTCATCATTACGGTGAACAAGATGTTCAATCCAAATGGGATGCTCAAAAAATTGCGGATTCCCAAGCCCTTGCCAAAGCAATTAAAGAATCTGATGATAAAGTTCGGGCAGTAGAGCAAGCGGCAAATGCCAGGGTTTATCAAGTTTCTGCAAATTATGAAGCCAAGTTGAGGAAAAAAGATAATGAAAAAACTGCTTTTATTGCTAAGTCTAAATCTGATGGGTTGTTCGTTGATGCAATCTGCCCAAACACCCAAATTCATTCAACAAACTTGTCCCAAGCCGCCGCCTCCCCCGCCAGAATTGATGGAAGCACAACCATCAGACTTTCTGACGAAACTGCCATACGTCTTATCAACTACGCCGCCCATGCCAACAAAGTAGCAGAACAATTGCGGGGTTTACAAGAATACATTAAAAAATCAGAGGTTGCAGATGCAAAGTAATTTTGAATATTGCCTGAATAAACTTCTTGCCCCAAGCAGAGAAGGCGGTTTTGTAAATGATCCACAAGACCCTGGTGGCATCACAAATCATGGCGTAACCATGAAAGTTTGGGAAGAATGGGTTGGCAGATCATCAAGCGAAGAAGAAATGCGTAACCTTACGATTGATGATGTTGCGCCCCTTTATAAAGCCAGATATTGGGACGTTGTAGGCGGTGATGAACTTCCTGGGGGAGTAGATCACGTTGTGTTTGATTGTGCGGTTAATGGCGGCGTTAAACGTGCGGGAAGACTATTACAGGCTTGCATGGGAATGGAACAAGACGGTGTAATTGGTCAAGAAACCATAATTGGTACTGAGCAGGTAGAGCCACAAGATTTGGTTAGCGAATTTTCCCAAAGACGTTTGAAATATTTACAAGCATTGCCTACTTTTGGTCATTTTGGCAAAGGTTGGACAAGGCGAGTTAATGAAGTGGAAGAAGAAGCTAAACAAATAGTATGATGACTGATTTTTACGACAAAGCATCTGACGTAGAAGCGCAACATCGAGAAGATGCTTTGCAAAACGTATTGAGGCGCAAGAAACCAGAATTTACTGGGTATTGTTGCGTTTGTAATGATGCTTCAATGCCAAATAGTCGTTTTTGTTCGCCAGATTGCAGGGAACAAGAAGAATTAATAGCAAGAATAAAACGAATTAACGGTAAATTATAAGTATTATTCGATTCTAAATAAGTATTATCTGACCCGAACAACTTTATTTTTCTTTAATAATGCTTCGTATTCTTGTTTTCCAAGGTCATCCAACTTGCGCATGGGCAATTCTTGATAATATTTAAATTTATCCTGATATTCTTTCAACTCGCTTGGCGCTTGCCAACCATGAATAATTTTCCATCTTTCAGTGACACAAGTTCCAACTGGCGTATAGATGTAATCATTTTTTTTAATCGTGACCATCTTCATCCCTCCTGGTAAATTTCTCCAATGATAAAGCAAAAATAGCGACAATTGCCAAAGTGACTACGCCGCCAAATGCCAAGAATAAAAAAAAGTCAATTATTTCTTCCATCTAATATCTCCGATAAATCTAAAAGAACCCCTCTGATTTCATTAGGCACAACAATAATTTCCGTTGAGGAACAATTTGCCCATCCCGCACTTTGTCCAATATTTGATTGGCTTGCCTTTTGGTAATTTGTAATTCTTCTTTTGAGGGTTGTAAGTTCATTAAGTCGATGTTTGTTTTCAGAATAATATTTGCTTTTAAATTCTCCATGAAGTTCTTTTCTTCTATCTTGAATAATTCGTAATACATCATTAATATCCATTATTTTCCTTTAATTTAGCTTCAATTGCAAAGTAAACATCGGTTATTTGAAAACTGTTCCATGTTCTCATACTGTCGCTAATGGCGTTTAATTTGTCAGCGGTCAAACCTACCCATTCTTTAGTTTGTGGTTTATCGTAAAGAGGTATCCACAAAGCACCTTTATATTCGTCATTTTCAGGTATTTGTTCTCTTAAACTCATCCACTTTTGATTGCCCGTAATGGCTGAGTTTGGAAAACCATAAGCCACCGGTTCACCCTGCTCTTGCTTTGGAAACGCTCGTGCACCACCTCCACAAATTGGACAATCAATTTCTTGCCATCCAAGTCTTGCTAACTGCTCACCCTGCTCTTGCTTTAGTGATTCTATTAAAGCCTCTATTGCCAAATCATAGACTACATCTTTTTTTTCTAAAGTGTCTCCCTGATTATCATAATCTGTGC
>CAIWKX010000149.1 GCA_903913315.1 uncultured Bacteroidota bacterium
AACTGAATCGCCATCTAAAAGTACATTCCCGTTAGAATCTTTGTGCACAATTTTTCCTTCATCATCATCTGCTTCGCCTGTGGCTTTTGCCCATTCTAATGCGTCTTCATCTAGATACATCATTTCTAACATATCCATGTTATTTAAACGGGCATGCATTCTCCAAGAAACAATTTGTACAGGTAGATTTTCGTTCCACATACTATCGCTTAACCCTCTCCAATCATTGGCATTGGTAGTTTCTGGATTTTCAATTTGATCTCTTAATGCTTTTGTGATTAAAATACAGTTTTCAGGTATCGCTTCAGTTTTCGGTTCAACCAAATATACTACTAAATTTTCATCACTCCCACTGATTTCACATACGGAACCACTTCTGTCTTTCAATCTTTTTTCTGTTACTACGCTCATAAATGTTAAGTATTATAAATTGAATGAAGCTCCAATATTAAAAGTAAATTGATTGTTTAAGTTTTTAAAACCATCAATATTTGAATTATAACGAGCAATTGGATTTCCAGCTTCTGCAAAAACACCAAACCCATCTGTAAAGAAATATCTAAAACCTAAGTGAGCCCCAAAATTTCTTAATCCTAAATCTAAACCAGGATAAATATCCATCGATTTGTCTAATTTAAATACATTTCCTAAATTGGCATTGAAACGTGCTTTCAAATCAAAACGGTCTTCAAATTTTGGTTTTATGTCTAAAATAGTAGCCGTAGACAGTAAATAATTGGCTGTAAAACCATAAGACATGTTTTCTCCAATTCCAAAATCGGATGAAACAAAAATTCCAGAACCACCACTTTGAATAGTAGCTCCAACTTGACCTTTAACATCTCCTTTTCCTTTATAAGCTTGTGCATTGGCAAATCCTACAAAAAGGACTATTGCAAGGGTAATAATTTTTTTCATATTTTTTCATTTTATGGGACAAATATAATTAATTTCTCCCTTTTTCAGTTGGGTATAGGGTTGGTAATGGTTCACTTTGCCAAAATTGCTTCGTATCAATATCCATTATTGTTAAAGGGCCTTTAAATCCAGCTCCAGTATCTACGTTCCAAACACATGCTTTTTGAATCGGAATCGTTTCTCTAATGCGAGTTACAGGCGTATGACCAATATAGATTTCGTCATATAAAGTCAATCGTTTTGGATAGAAAACACTTTCTTTTTTGATATTTTCATTCAATGCCAATGCTGTTTCCCACAAAGTTCTATCCCAATAAAATAATTTTGGAAAATATTCGTAGGTAATGCCATTCATATTGGTAAAACCAGCGTGAATGAACAATCTATTTTTTTGGTCTAAATAATAATTTTCTAATGCAGAAAGAAACTCAATATGTTTTTTTTTTAATGCTATCAGAAACCTTGGAATAAGCCATTACAGTGGCTTCACCACCATGTTTGAACCACATGCTTTCGTCAAAGTTTTCGAATTTACCCAACAACCAATCCAATAACAACTCATCGTGGTTTCCACGAATGAAGATGCAGTTTTGTTTGTTTCCTAAATCAATTAAAAAATCTAACACCTTTGGAGATTGACTCCAACCATCAACATAATCTCCCAAAAAGAGTAAGGTATCTTCTGCAGTGACGTTAGCCCGCTCCATGATTTGATGTAAAGCCCGCAAACCACCGTGAATGTCACCGATTACTAATGTTCTATTCATTATATTAATAACTATGACGCAAAAGTAGCGTAAAACTAAGTTATAGTACAAAAAAAGGTATCATAACGTTTATTATTCCCAACAAATAGTCAATGTGTCTCTACCACAACTTTAATTTCTATGAAAAGCTGTGATAAACAAATTAAGTAAATTTTTGAACTCTTGATTATTTCCAATTTTCAGATGTTTGCTAAGACTTAAAAAACATGAAATGAAGTACAATGCATCAATATTTTTTATGTTGCTGTAAGAAAAAAAAGACTTTTGTTCTTACTTTTAGTTCTAATAGGAGTAAGAGACGTCTCGCACTCGATATTTTTTTAGAAGTAATAACAAATAACGTTCCTTACTAGCCTTGAGGATAAAAAGTAGGAGCAACTAACGTTCTTCAATAGCCTTGAGGATAAAAAGTACGAGCAATTAACGTTCCTTACTAGCCTTAAGAATAAAAAGTAGGAGCTACTAACGTTCTTCAATAGCCTTAAGGATAAAAAGTAGGAGCAAAAGTCTTTTTGAGCTTTTTATGTTTTTATAAGAAGAGATGGTATCTTATTTCATATTTTTTGGTTTTTCGGTTAGTAATAATTTTATTTATATCTTTGAAATGTCTTCATTTGAAGAAATATATATTTTATAGATTCCCTTATGTGTATAAAAATTATTTCAGTTCGTTTTTTAGTTATTGTAGTAATAACTTTTTCTCTTCCTTTGTTTGCTCAAGAAGCCAAACCTTTCAAAGTTCGATACCAAGGTAGGGTTAATGGAGGTATGACTCTTATTGCAAATAATATTGTCAACCGAGAAGAGGGTGGTGAAGTAGCTAATTCTCCTTATAATGAAATTACTACCCGTGGAAAATTGAATGATGAATTTGAAATGAAATACATTGATGTTGACAATAATGAGGCAACATTTTCATCAAGTAGTGCCACTTTATCTTTAGAGAATCAAAGTACAAAAAAAATAGTGTATGCTGGATTGTATTGGTCGGCTACTTATCTTTATAATAGTGGAAAATTAGTAAAGAAAGAAAAGTTCAAAGCAATTGATAACAAAAGAGAAGCCTTTGACCAAATCAAAATAAAACTTCCAAATCAGGAGAATTATACTAATGTTTTTGGAGAACTAATTTTTGACGGCATTGACACCCCAAACTTTAAAGAAAGTGCTCCTTATGCAATGTATGCAGATATAACCCAATTAATTTTAAAAAATGAAACGCCATTTGGAACCTATACAGTTGCTAATATTAAGGCAACACAAGGGAAGATAAGTGGAGGGGTTTCGGCAGGTTGGACTATTTTCTTTGTCTATGAAGATAGCAGCATGAAAGGGAAGTTCATTACTACTTATGATGGATTTGCTGGTATTCAAGACCATCCAGTAGATATTAAATTTTCGGGATTTCAAACAGTAGCTCAAGGAAAGGTAAATGCTAAGATTGCATGCGCGGCACTAGAAGGTGACTTAAAATTAAAAGGTGATCAACTATTGTTTAAAGCTTCTGACGGAGAAAAGTTTATTCAATTATCGAATTCTCTTCATGATAAAACAAATATTTTCAATAGTTCCATTACTATTGATGATACGGTTTTTAATAAACGAGTACCAAATAGCAAAAATACTTTAGGATATGATTCGTTTATCATGACTATCGATAACCCTAATAATAGTGTGATTGGAAATAATACGAATGGGGCTACAGTAAGGTTAAAAACTACGGACGAAAGGTATTTTATGTTTTTTAATGCCTTTGAAGTTGAAGATGTAAAACCTGCGGAAGCGACTACCGATACTATAAAAGAAGTTGTTCAAAATAAAATAGAATCAGCCGATAAAAAGTTGATTGACACAAAAACAGTTGAAAGTAACAAAGTAGAAAAAGAAGTTGCCTTGCAAGAAGAGAAAGCTATAAATAAAAGTATTTCTGAAAAACAAATTATAAATAAAGAGATATCAAATTCTAAAACAAACGTAATAACTAATAGTAAAGAGAAAGCAAAACAAACAGTTATTGATACTAAAAAAGCAAAAACTAATTTATCTAACTCAAGAAGCACAATGCAATTCATTCGAAAAAAAGCAATTGATAGCCCAAGCGTTTCGTTGCCAAACAGAAAGAAAGGATATTATATTGTTGCGAATGTTTTTGCTAAAAAGTCGAATACTGTAAGATTTATTAAATCACTAAAAGCGAAGAAGATTAAGGCTACTTATTTTTTCAATCCGATAAATAGATACCACTACGTTTATATAAGCAGCTATGACACTTTTGAAGAAGCGTCAAAAGTATATGATGCTAACATCAACGGAACTTATTTTGAACCTTTGTGGATTTTGACTGTTAATGAATAAGAACGTTAGTTATTATATTTCATTTTTCTTAGAACCCTCATGACTTCTTTAAAGTTACTATAAACAGCAGTATTTTGATGTTGTTTTAATACTGCTTTCGCATCAATTAATTTTTGTTTTGCATCATCAAATCCGTTTAAGAAGCAAATCATTAATGTGGAGGGTACATTTTCTAAATCGTGTTCTTCACGATCAGTTAGTGCCTGAGATTTTTGCAATTTAGACAATAAAGAAAGAGTAGCATTATAGATATGAAACAATACTTTTCGATTGTATTGTGGTGGCTCAAAGAGCATTTCAGTTTCAATTTTATAATATCCATTGTCAAAAAAAGAGATTTTCTGTTGTTCTAATGGATAATAACTTGTCTTGTCGTTCAATCCAAGAGGGACATATTCAGTAATCGTAAAGGTATTTTCATCATAAAATATTTCAACTTCGTCTTGTGCCGAATAAAACAGTTTTACTTGTTCGTTGATTAATTCAATATCTACACGAGAAAAAAAAGTTTTATCTCTAATTTTCTTAGGGATTCCAGACCAACAAATTACAAATAATTCTTTGAAAACTCTATATTTAGAAGGCATGTCTTTGTGACGATTGTTTACAAAATCAATAACACCGTCAAGAGTGTGTGCAATGCTGTTTCTAGAATTATTTTCGATACTAATAACCGTTTCAATATTTTGTTTGGAATAGGGGATTTTCTCCTCGGTGGGAATAGAATTGCTTCCTCTTCTCACAAAAACAGTATTCGCTAAAATAGTGTGGATATTTTTTTTGAAATAAGAAGTTTTCGATTTTGGTTTTATCGTAACCAAACCTACCACTTTGTCTTTTGGTAAATTTGGAAAAGGCACGTTTTCATATTGAATCTTTGGAGGATTTTCCAAAAAAGCATTGACTAGATTTTGAATGCGACTGTCGTCGAAAAAATCGTCACCAGTAATTTCATTATCTTGATCTTCCACACCCACAACAATATAGGAATTGTTTGAAGGATTTGAATTAGACAAGGCACAAATATGTTTTAAAAACTTCGCTTTTCCTTCTTTAGAATGCAAATTTAGCTGTCTCTTCTTGTCATAAAAACTACTCTCATCGTTGTGAGCTAATAAGTTCTTAATAAGTAGACGTTTGTTTATCATTTTTTAGTGATTAGTAAAAAGTAAAAAGTGATTAGTAGAAAACTAGTTGCTATTTACTAATCACTTTTCACTAATTACTATTGTTAAGGTACCTTAGTCCCCATGCTTTCGGTCCAAATAGCAAACCAATCTATTAGGTCAAGTTCCAATTCTACAGCTTTGAGCAACGATTGAATTCTTGCTATATTAACAGTTCCAGCAACCGGAAGGATATTAGAAGGATGTTTTATTATCCATGCCAATAAAAGGGTATCTGAACCAACGCTATATTTTTCAACCAATTGCACCAAAAGCTTTTTCAATCGCCTAGTTTGATCAATGTCTTCTCTAAAAACGGTGCCAAGAGGGTTCCAACACATTGGAATAATATCGTGAATTTTCATATAATCTAAACTTCCGTCCAACATTGCTTGGTGGTGTGTTGCAGAAAACTGAATTTGATTGTAACTAATTTCTGTTTTTTGAAGAATTAACTCCGTTTGAGATGAAGTAAAATTAGACAACCCAAAATCAATTATTTTTCCTTCCGATTTAAGTTGTTCTACCGCTTCTGCAATTTCATCTGCCACCATTAAAGGGCTTGGACGGTGTAATAGCAAAACGTCTAAATAATCAGTTTGTAAATTTTTCAGTGAATTTTCAACAGACCAAATGATGTAATCTTTAGAGTAATCATAATGTTTTATAGGGTTTGGTCTCCCTTTTGTATGCTGTATGCCACATTTAGAAATAAGTTGTAATCGATCTCTGGAAATTTTACTTTCGGTAAATGCTTTTCCAAATTGCGATTCAGTAGTATAATCTCCATAAATATCAGCGTGATCAAAAGTGGTGATTTTATTTTCAATACAGATATTGATTAAGTGACTCATTTCGGAAGTGGATAGGGTTTTATCCCAAATTCCCCAATTCATTGTTCCAGCAATTATCGGTGATAAAGAGGTTTTCATGTGCTTTCTATTAAAAAGCCTAAAATTACTAAAACAAAATCATAAATCATCCTTAAAAATTGGAATTGAATGTAAGTTTTAACGCATTATTAACATTCTATTAGTGTTAAAATCTTCAATTTTGAAATGTTAAAATTTGGAACCTTTAAAATACTATAAAAATAGAATTTATGGAAGAAAATGTTGCTGCTTTAGACATTAGAGCAATTAATGAAAAGATAGAAAGAGAAAGTGCTTTTATTGACTTACTTACTATGGAAATGAACAAAGTAATTGTGGGTCAAAAACACATGGTAGAACGATTACTAATTGGACTTTTAGGACAAGGGCATATTTTGCTTGAAGGAGTACCTGGTTTAGCAAAAACATTAGCCATAAATACATTGTCGCAAGCTATTCACGGAAGTTTCAGTCGTATACAGTTTACGCCAGATTTATTGCCAGCGGATGTTATTGGAACCATGATTTACAACATTAAAGCCAATGAATTTTCCATTAAAAAAGGACCAATATTTGCTAATTTCGTTCTTGCAGATGAGATTAATCGTGCGCCAGCCAAAGTGCAATCTGCTTTGTTGGAAGCTATGCAAGAAAAGCAGGTAACTATTGGAGATACAACGTTTAAATTAGACCGTCCATTTTTGGTTCTGGCCACTCAAAACCCAATTGAACAAGAAGGAACTTATCCATTACCAGAAGCACAAGTCGATCGTTTTATGCTTAAAACCGTTATCGAATATCCAAAAATGGATGAAGAACGTATGGTAATACGTCAAAATCTTAAAGGATCTTATGAAAAAGTAAATCAAGTAGTTTCTGTTGACCAAATTCTGCGAGCTCAAGAGGCTGTTCGTGAAGTGTATATGGATGAAAAAATTGAAAAATACATTTTAGATATTGTTTTTGCTACTCGTTTCCCAGAAAAATATAAATTAGAAAGTCTAAAACCATTAATCAGTTTTGGAGCTTCACCACGTGGAAGCATCAATTTGGCTACCGCTGCAAAATGTTACGCTTTTATCAAACGTCGTGGTTATGTTATTCCAGAAGATGTTCGCGCCGTGGTGCATGATGTATTGCGTCACAGAATAGGAATTACTTACGAAGCAGAAGCTGAAAACATCACTTCTGTTGACATTATCAACAAAATTGTAAACGAAATAGAAGTACCTTAAATTTTAGTTGACAGTTATCAGTTATCAGTTGGCAGTAGTTCTGCTAAACTGACAACCAACAACCGACAACCGACAACTGAATAAAAATGGAAACAAAAGACCTACTTAAAAAAGTTCGTAAAATAGAAATCAAGACCCGAAGATTGAGTGATCATATCTTTTCGGGAGAATATCACACATCATTCAAAGGACGTGGAATGACCTTTTCTGAAGTACGTCAATACCAATTTGGCGATGATATTCGAGCTATTGATTGGAATGTTACCGCACGTTATAATGAGCCTTATGTAAAAGTTTTTGAGGAAGAACGCGAATTAACCATGATGTTGATGGTCGATATTTCGGGTTCCGAAAGTTTTGGTACTAAAAACCAATTAAAAAGCGAAATTGTAACCGAAATTGCAGGAACTATGGCATTTTCAGCAACTCAAAACAATGATAAGATTGGTCTTATTTTGTTCTCTGATGAAATAGAGTTGTATATTCCGCCTAAAAAAGGGAAGTCTCATGTTTTGCGAATTATTCGTGAATTAATAGAGTTTAATCCCAAAAGCAAAAAGACCGATCTATCACAAGCATTAAAATTTTTGTCAGCAACACAAAAGAAAAAAGCAATTGTGTTTATGATTTCCGATTTTATGGTGGATGATGATTATGAAAAAACATTAAAAATAGCTGGAAAAAAACACGATATCACAGGAATTCGAGTATATGATATCCGCGAAGAGAAGATGCCAAACATTGGAATGGTAGAAATGGAAGATGCCGAATCGGGAGAAATTCTAGTGGTTGATACCAGCTCTAAGAATGTTAGAATGAATTATGAGAAAAATTATCATGAAAAAGTAAACTACTTCAAAGATATTTTCTCAAAATGTGGTTCGGGAACTGTAAATACAAGAGTTGACGAAAGTTATGTAACCAAATTGTTGGGTTATTTTAAATCGAGATAAATAGAATGAAATTTAAATTATACATAGTATTCTTCATTATAACTACGTCGCTTTTTGCTCAAAAAGTGACGACTTCTATTGATTCTACTAAAAAGAAAATAGGCGCTGAATTTAAGTTGACGCTAAAAGCATCTGTAAATAAAAAAGATAAAGTCGTCTTTCCAAAAAGCAAAAATTTTGGTGCTTTAGAAGTCATTGATTCCTATAAAATTGATACCGTTAAGTCCAATGATAAATACGAATTAATTAAAAAATATGGTCTTACTCAATTTGATTCAGGAAAATATACTGTCCCAAGAATTCCAATTTTAATCAATGGTAAGACAATATTTTCAGATAGCCTAAAAGTTGAGGTTAATGCCGTTAAAGTAGATACATTAAAACGCAAAATGTATGATATTAAAACCATTGAAGAAGTTGAAACTTCAAGCAATTGGTGGAAATATCTTCTAGGTATTTTACTTTTAGTTGGTATCGGTGCCTTGGTTTATTGGTTGTTTAAAAAGTATCAAAATCGAGAAAAGCCTGAAGAAATTGTTTTTAAATCGCCGATTGAAAAAGCAACCTCTTTGTTACAATTATTAGAAACTAAAGAACTTTGGCAACGAGGCGAAGTAAAATCATATTACTCGGAACTTACCGATATTGCTCGAAATTATATTGAAGAAGAAATTCAAATTCCGGCGATGGAAAGTACAACTTCTGAACTTATTGCAGGCTTGAGAAATGCTGCTAAAAAGAAAAAATTAAAACTTTCTCCTGAAACGGTAGCCAATTTAGAAAAGGTTTTAATGCAAGCTGATTTAGTAAAATTTGCCAAAGTAAAACCATTAGATTTTGAAATTGAAGAAGACAAAAAACGAATCTCCAGCTCAATTGTAACCATCCACAAAGCGATTCCTACAATTGTTGAAGAAAATGATGAGCTGCAAGCTTGGAACGAACAACAAAAGGAGTTAGCTAGAATACAAAAACTAAAAAAACAAAAGCGTACTCGTATTATCTCAACTATCGGAATTGTCTTGGGAGTGCTAATGATTTCATTGTTTGCACTAATTTACATCAAAGGATTTGATTATGTGAAAGACAACATTATTGGACATCCAACCAAAGAATTAGCTGAAGGGGAATGGGTTTATAGCGAATATGGAAATCCAGGAGTAAAAATAGAAACGCCAAAAGTTTTAAAAAGAATGGATGCGACTAAAATCCTTCCTAAAGATGCTTTTGCCATTTTAAAAGAAATGCAAATGTTTGGCTATGGTAGTTTGATGGACTCTTTTAACATCGTTGTTTCTACAGTAAAATACAAACAAGACCCTAAAGCAGGAGCGGAGAGCCAACCAGACGTTAATTTTGACACTGTTCTAGAAGGGAATACTAAAGCATGGGAAGCCATGGGAGGTCAAAATATCATTTTCAAAAAAGAAGATTTCAATACCCCGAAAGGAATTACGGGTGTTAAAGCGTATGGTACGATGACGATGTTAAACAAGATTCAAAACAAAAGTCAAAAGCTGTATTATGAAATTTTGTTGTTCAAACAAGACGGAGGTTTACAAGAAATTGTAGTTTCTTATCAAGAAGACGATGCGTATGGCAAGAAAATTTTGGAACGAATTGTCAATTCAGTTGAACTTAAAAACACGGCTGAATAATGGAAAAAGTAACTTTTTTAAACCCAGAATTTTTTTGGTTGTTTTTGTTATTACCACTAGCAATAGTTTGGCTTTTTTGGAAACGCAAACAGCAATCAGCCACTTTGAAAATAAGTTCGGTAAGCGGTTTTAAAACCTCTAAATCATTTTTAGCAAGGTTAAAACCCTATTTAAATATTTTAAGATTATTGGCAATGTGTTCTTTGATAATTGCATTGGCACGACCAAGAACCGTAGATATTAGTAACCAAACTAAAACCACTAAAGGAATTGATATAGTAATGGCAATTGACCTTTCGAGCAGTATGTTGGCGAAAGATTTAAGACCAAATCGAATGGAAGCCTTGAAAGAAGTCGCTTCTAACTTTGTGGACGCTAGACCTAATGATAGAATTGGAGTGGTAGTGTATACTTCCGAAGCTTATACAAAAATTCCAGTGACTAGTGATAAAGCGATTGTAAAAGAGGCTATTAAAGACATAAAGTATAATAGTGCACTACAAGATGGAACCGGAATAGGAATGGGATTAACCACAGCGGTAAATAGGTTAAAAGACAGTAAGGCTAAAAGTAAAGTGATTATTTTATTGACTGATGGTGTCAATAATGCTGGGTTTATCGAACCAGAAACAGCGTCAGAGATTGCTAAAGAATATGGAATTAAAGTCTATACCATTGGATTAGGTTCTAATGGGATGGCTGAATTTCCGTATGCTTATGCTCCCAACGGGAAAGGGTTTTTATACAAAATGATGCCTGTTGAAATAGATGAGCAATTAATGAAAACAATTGCAAAAAACACAGGAGGGAAATACTTTAGAGCCAATAGTAATAGCAAACTAGAAAGCATTTACAAAGAAATAAATAAGTTAGAAACAACAGAAATTCAAGAATTGAAATTCTATGATTATGACGAAAAGTATAGACCATTTGTATGGATTGCAGGAATTTTATTATTGATTGAAATTTTATTAAGAAATACTGTTTTCAGAAGTTTTATTTAGAGATTGAGCATAAAAAGAATTTAGTATTAGAAAAAATATCTAATATCTGAAATCTAAAATCTAATATTAAATGTACGAGTTAGAAGAAAAAGGTTATTTATATCTACTGTTTATCATTCCAATCTTGGCAATGCTATTTTTGTATGGTCAATATTGGAAACGAAAAAAACAAAAAGAATTTGGTGATTTGGACTTAATTAAAAAATTAAGTCCAGAAAAGTCTACGTTTAAACCGATTTTGAAAATTATTATAATTCTTTTAGGGTTGACCTTTCTGATAATTGCTTTGGTCAATCCAAAAATGGGGACCAAAATGGAGAAAGTAAAACGCCAGGGAATTGATATCGTTTTTGCCATTGACGTTTCCAAAAGTATGTTGGCTGAAGATGTTGCCCCAAATAGATTGGAGAAAAGTAAACAAGTAGTTTCACAATTAATCAATCAATTGGGAAGCGATAGAATTGGAATAATTGCATATTCTGGAAGTGCTTTCCCAGTGTTACCAATGACTTCCGATTATGGAGTGGCGAAAATGTTTCTGCAAACAATGAATCCGGGAATGATTTCTTCGCAAGGAACTTCTATAGATCAAGCTATTGATTTAGCCGCAAACAATTTTTTTGATAAAAAAGACAAAACCAACAAACTATTAGTAATAATTTCTGATGGAGAAGATCATTCCGATAACGCTCAAAACGCAGCTGAAAATGCTCAAAAATTAGGATTAAAGATTGTTACGGTGGGTGTAGGAACTGAAAATGGAGGGCCAATTCCCTTGAAAAGAAACGGAATTGTTGAAAGCTATCAAAAAGATAAAGACAATCAAGTGGTTATTACCAAAAGAAATGCCGCTGTTTTATCTGCCATTGCAAAAAGCACTAAAGGAGGGGGTTATGTTGATGGGAATTCCACTAAAGCTGTGTTGGATTATGTGAAAAAGGTTTTAGACAACACCCAAAAAACAGAATTTGAAGGAACAATGATGGCCGATTTTAAATCGCAATTTCAATGGTTTTTAGGCTTTGGTTTCTTTCTATTGTTTTTGGATATTTTCTTATCAGAAAGAAAAACAAAATGGGTAAGAAAAATGAATTTATTTAATGAGGAAAAAGAAAGTAGAGAATAAATAACATAGATACTATTCTTTATTGAATTATAAAAAAATGAAAAAAATACTCACTTACATAGTAATTCTACTCTCATTCGTTTCAAAAGCGCAAGAGAAAGATAAATATTTGCCGGAAGGCAACGATAAGTTTGCTGCCAAAAACTATGTCGATGCTGAAGCCAACTATAGATTATCGCAAGCTAAATTCAAAAAAAAATCAATAGCTTCTTATAATTTAGGAACAACAATTTATAAACAAAATCAACCGGCAGAAGCAAAACATCAATTTGAAAAAGCGATAAAAGAGGCTAAAACCAAACTAGAAAAACAGCAGGCCTATCACAATCTTGGAAATTCAATGATGAAAGAAAAAGATTATTCAAATGCTGTAGAAGCCTATAAAAATGCTTTGCGAAATAATCCATCTGATGAGGAAACACGTTATAATTATGCTTTAGCCAAGAAAATGCTAAAAGAAAATCCTCCTAAAAACGACAAGAATAAAGATAAAAATAAGGATAAAAACAAAGACAAAAAAGACGATAAGAAAGATCCTAATAAAGATAAGAAAGACGACAAAAAAGATAAGAAGGACGATAATAAGGATAAAAATAAAGATAAAAAAGACGGTAACAATAAAAAGGACAAGCAAGACAAAGATAAAGGAGAGAAGCCACAGCCTAAACCAAGTGGCGCTTCAAAACAAAGAATTGACAACCTTTTGGATGCCGTAAATAACGAAGAAAAGAAAGTTCAAGAAAAAGTTAACGCTCAAAAAGTACAGGCCAACCCTAAAAAACCTGAAAAAGATTGGTAATCGATAGCACAGAGAAAGAGATACTGAAATAAATTCAGCATAACATGAAAAGAATAATTGTAATACTAGTTTTATTTATAACAAACTGCTTATTGGCTCAAGTAAAATTTGAAGCCAATGTGAGCAAAAACACCTTGGGATTAAACGAAAGAGTCCGAATTGAATTTTCAATGAATGAAGATGGTGATAATTTTGTGCCACCAAATTTTGAAGCTTGCGGATTTAGAGTCGTTGGAGGGCCTAGCCAATCCATTAGTCAGTCTTGGATTAATGGTAGAAGCTCTTTCCAAAAATCATATACCTACATTCTATTGCCTTTAAAAAAAGGAAGTCTAGTTATTAGACAAGCGGTAATTGAAATCAATGGGCAGCAGTATAAAACACTACCTATTAAAATCAATGTAAATGATGCTGTTCAACAGCCAAATGATCCTAACGAACCAGCAACGGTTCGAGCGGATAATAACCTTTATTTAGTAGCCGATATTTCAAAAACCAATCCTTATGTTAACGAGCCAATTACCGTAGTTTACAAATTGTATTTTAGTTACAACATCGGAATTACCAATTGGAAAGAATTAAACAAACCAAAATACAACGATTTTTGGAGTCAGAACATCGATATCAAGCAATTAGTTCCTGAAGAAGGCATGTTTAAAGGAGAACGATATCGATATGTGGTTTTAAGAAAAACGGTACTCTATCCTCAAAAAGCAGGAAAGCTTGAAATAGAGCCTCTTTCATTAGATATCGATTGTCAAGTGCCAAGAGGTAGACCTAATTTTTTTGGTCAAGTACAAATTGTAGAAGATAGTAAAAGAGTTTCTGCAGGAAGTAAAGTGATTGCGGTAAAACCATTGCCAGAAGCAGGGAAACCAAAAGATTTTTCAGGCGCCGTTGGTAAATTTAATTTCAAAGTAACCCCATCAAGAACAGGATTGAAATTTGGAGAATCATTAAATTTGAATGTTAGTGTTACAGGCACAGGGAATTTGAAATTATTCAGCTTACCAAAACCAGAGGTACCATCAACACTAGAAATGTATGATCCGGAACATTCTGAAAATGTGACTACACCTTTAACAGGAATGACGGGAAGCATCGCTGATAAATATACCATTATTCCGCAGTCAAAAGGTAATTTTCCTATTAAGCCGATGCATTTTACCTATTTCGATTTGAGTTCGGGAACTTATAAAACCATTGCTTCTCCCGAAATTATGCTCAATGTATTGGATGGACCAGGGCTATCAAATGCTGCTCCAATAGTTTCAGGAACGTCCAAAGTGACAGCAACCAGTAATAAGGCTTTTGCTTTCATCAAACAAAAAACCACTTTAAAACCTATGGTTTCTAAAGATTTTTTAGGGTCGGGATTGTTTTATTCCTTGATGATTTTGCCTTTTTTAGGAATACCAGCATTAATCCTTTTCAGAAAACGAAAAGAAGCCGATGATGCCGATATCGTGGGCAACAAAAAGAAAAAATCAAATGCTTTGGCTAAAAAATATTTATCGGAAGCACAAAAGCAAATCAACAACAAAGAACCATTTTATATCGCTTTGGAAAAAGCAATGCACAATTTCTTAAAAGCCAAATTAAGCATTGAAACATCAGATATGAGCAAAGATAAAATAAAAGAAATCTTGCTTTCTAGAAATGCCAATTCCGAAACAGTATTAGATTTTATCAATCTTACTGAAAATTGTGATTTTGCGCGATATGCACCATCAACTAGTGTCACCATTCAACAAGATTATGATAAAGCAGTCGAAATTATATCCAATTTAGAAAAGCAAATTACATAACCATGAAGAAAATAATCTATATATTTTTATTCTTTTCTCAAGTGTTTTGGGCTCAAAATGCTTTTGAAAATGGAAATCAAGCGTACCAAAAAGAAAATTTTCAAGGGGCAATTAACAACTATGAAAGTGTTATTGCTTCTGGAAAACAGTCGGCAGAAATCTATTTCAACCTTGGAAATTGCTATTATAAATTGCATAAAATAGCTCCAGCAATTTACAATTATGAAAAGGCATTGCAGCTCAATCCAAATGATAGCGAGATAAAAACAAATCTCGATTTTGCTCGTAAAATGACTATTGACGACATCAAAGTCGTTCCAAAAGTGGGGTTCAACAAAGTGATAGAAGACTTTACTGCCAAATATTATTATGATACTTGGGCTTGGATAGCAGTGGTTTTCGCTTTTGTTTTTTTAGGATTCTTTATTGGCTATTATTTCTCTGGAACGGCTTTCAAAAAACGAATCTATTTTTCTGGAATGTTTCTAGTTTTAGTTGGAATTGCAGTAAGTATTTTTGCTGGAATTTATGAAAAAAACAGAATAGCAAATGATAGACCTGCTATTGTATTTGCAGAAAACGCTTCTGTAAAAGGAGAACCAAAGGCAATATCTTCTGAAACTATTTTACTTCATGAAGGAACCAAAGTCTATGTTCTTGAAAGCGTTGCCAATTGGAAAAAAGTACAATTAACAGACGAAACAACGGGCTGGATTCAGGAAGATGCCATCAAAGAATTGAGATAGTTTTTAGTCGCAGTTTTCAGTTTTATAGAAAACTAAGTCATACCAATAAAACTATATTTTCTTCTCTAAATTTTTAAACCAATGGGTCAAAACAGGCAACATATATTCCGATGTTTTTAAAATGGGACTGTAAAATAGTGATTTCTCTTGATTTTTTTTAGAAATTAAGGCGTTATTTATATTTACTTTTTGAAGCAAACTCAGTACTACCCCAAGAAATAAGGCCGTTTTAATAACGCCCAAAAACGCACCGCCCAATTTATTTAACCATCCCAAAAACAAGGTGCTAGCCACTTTAGAAAGCACTTTGGCTAATAAATGAATGCCCATTACTACCATAATCAAAATGATAACAAAAGCAGTGACTTTAGCCATTTTGCTATCGCCAAGAACGGATGAAAACCGAACAGCTAGGTAAATACCAATAAATAAAGAAATCAACGAGGCAAATTCTATGATAAGTCCGTTTCTCAAGCCTCGTATCAATCCAAAAATCAAAAAAACACCTAAAACAATATCTATAAAAGCCATAATGTCGATAAAAAATGAGCAGCAAAGATAATAAACAAAAACAAACATGTTCTAGTGATGATGAAAACGAATATTGAATTCATAGTACAGCAACCGTTAGCAACCACCTGCAATGGAATACCTTTGAAGCCTTAGAAAAAATAGTTCCAAAACTTAGAGCAGTAGGCTGCCGCTTTGTAGAACTCAAAGACTTCCCTATGTATAGTAGTAAAGGGC
>CAIWKX010000150.1 GCA_903913315.1 uncultured Bacteroidota bacterium
AGTGATATAAAATTTAAAGATCAAGTTTTTGCTGATGCTAATGCGACACTTGCTCAAGCATTTTTAAATTTAAAACAAAAAGATAGTGCCGTTGCTAGATTAGAATTGGCCACTAAGTATACCAAATTAGACGAAGAAAAGTCAAGATATCGTTTCATCATGGGACAAATATATGATGACGTGGGTAAGAAAGACAGTGCTTTTGCTAAATACCAAGAGGTAATTGATATGCATAGAAGAGCAGCGCGTCAATATGTGATTCAAGCACATGCTCGTCAGGCAAAGCAACAAAAGTTTACAATTGGTGACACATTAACTTTTATGAAAAAGTATAATGATTTGTTGAAAGATAGAGAAAACAGACCTTATTTGGATGTGATTAATCATCAAGTGGCTTTGTTTTATGATCAATTAAAAATGCCCGATGTGGCGACAAAATATTACAATAAATCTATTAGAAAGCGAAGTGATGACACTTATTTAATAGCGAGTAATTATAGAAATCTAGCTGATATTTATTTTAATAAAGCGAAATATGTAACGGCGGGTAAATATTTTGATAGTACATTAACTAGATTAAATGCACGCTCGAGAGAGTTTAAGTTAATTACTAAAAAAAGACAAAATTTAGATGATGTAATTAAATTTGAGGGAATAGCGCAACGAAATGATAGTATTTTAAAAGTTGCGTCACTTTCGCCATCGGATAGAGAAAGTTATTATAAAGACTACATTGAAAATTTAAAGAAAGAAGACAAAAAGAAACAAGAGTTGGCAGAAAAAAAGGCTAAGGAAAACGTTTCAACTTCAGGGGATGCAGATCCACTTAAAGCGAAAACTAAAGACGGTAAAGAAGAGGCAAAAATAGGAAATAGTGATGGTGCCAAAAAAGACATGCCACCACCTGCAATAATGCCAGTACCATCAATAAGCAATTCTGATCAGGCGAGTACGTTTTATTTTTATAATCCATCTACAGTAGCTTTCGGAAAAATTGAATTTAAGAAAAAATGGGGAGATAGAGCACATGTTGAAAACTGGAGAATACTTAAAGAAGATGTGAAAGAAGAAGTAAAAGAAGAAAAAAATCCAGAGGAAACAAAAGAAGGGACAGACAAAGGAGATGAAGCTAAAAAAGTTCCAGAAAAATATACTACTGATTTTTATGTAAAGCATGTACCAACATCGTCAAAGGTATTGGATAGTATTGGAAAAGAAAGAAATTTTGCCTATTATCAATTGGGGGTTATCTATAAAGAAAAATTCAAAGAATATAAACGAGCCGCAGACAAACTAGAAAAACTTTTGGATAATCAACCAGAAGAAAGATTGATTTTGCCTACAATGTATAATCTCTATAAGATTTATGAAATCATTGATCCAAGTAAAGCACTTGTCATGAAATCTAAAATTATTGCACAATATCCAGATTCTCGATATGCTCAAATTATTAGTAATCCTAGTGCTGCTCAAATGAGTTCGACACCCGAGGTCGCTTATAATGATTTATATCAAGAATATTTAGATGGAAATTATCGAGAACTACTGCCCAAAACGGAGGATGCTATTGATCAATTTACGGGTGAAGAAATTTTACCAAAAATGGAATTATTAAAAGCGGATTTGATTGGGAAATTAAAAGGATTGGCGGAGTATAAAAAAGCATTAAATTATGTTGCTTTAACATATCCAAATAGCAGTGAAGGAAAATCAACAGAAAAGTTTATTAGCAATAGAATACCTTATTTAGAATCTTTGAGTTTTAATTCGGAGTTTCCATTGTCATGGAAGATATTGTATAGAGCCGATAATTTAGAGGATAAAAAAACTAAGGCGCTATTAGCTATGCTTGTCAAATTTGCTAAAGAAAGAACAATAGATAAATTACAGGTTTCTACAGACATTTATACAATTGACAAAAACTTTATAGTTATTCATGGCATCAAAACGGTTGAAAATGCTAAAAACATAGCTCAAGTTTTGAAAGAATTTAAAGATTATAAAATAGCTGAACCCGCTATAGTTATTTCTAGTGAAAATTACAAAGTAGTACAAATTAAAAAGAACATTGACGATTATGTTTCAGGAGGATGGCTTACTAAACCTATTGTTCCTATTCAAAGAACTATTGTTGTTCCACAAGATGAAATAGAGAAAGTTGTAAAAGAAGAACCTAAAAAACCGATAGAACAAGGGAAAGAAGCACAAGATTCTCCTAACGCTGCTAAAGGAAAAGCAGGGGAAATGCAAAAACAACCGAATAATGTTCCAAAAGACAACTTAAACTCTAATGATTTGCCTTCAGGGATGATGATGCCTCCAACACCTGACTTTCCAAAAAAATAAACGCTTATGTTTGATAGAAAACCAAAATCATATACTGACCTTTTAGGAAAAACCAACAGGATTGTTGAAGGAACTACTATAAAAGGAGATATTGTTTCTCCTGCTGATTTTCGTTTGGATGGACATTTGATTGGGAATTTTGAGTCAAAAGGAAAGTTAGTTATTGGACCTGCAGGAAGTGTAAAAGGAGATATTATTTGTAAAAACTGTGATATTGAAGGACGTTTTGAAGGAAAAATACAAGTGGCTGAAATCTTGAATTTGAAAGCCAAAGCAAGTGTGCATGGAGAAGTGGTTTGTGGCAAACTTTCAGTAGAGCCAGGAGCAGAGTTTAGTGCGACTTGTGTGATGAAACCTCATGTAAAAAATCTTTCTCATAATGGACAACCAACCGAAGAAAAAACAGCGTAATAGATGGTTGGCTTTAATTAATATCCCTATTCAGATGGGGATTATTATTTATCTATTTTCTTTATTGGGTAATTGGCTTGACCAAAAATATATAAATACAAATAATTTATTTGTAAAAATACTAACACTTTTTGGCGTTGCTCTTGCTTTTTATAATATTAATAGACAATTGAAAGACATCAATGAATCTGATAAAACATCCCAATGAGTTTTAAAAAACACCAACCTATTATAGAAGTCTTACTGGCATCAATAGTTGTTTTTATTATTCACGAATTGGTTTTTCTTTTTTTTGACTATAAAAAGGAAGAAAGTGTTTTTCAATATTCACTTCCTTTTTTATATTTATTTTTCTCTGTTTGTTCCCTTATTATTGTGTCCATTTTATTAAAAGTAAAATCGGTTGCTATTAATAATGTAGGGAATGTTTTTTTATTAGTAACTCTTATTAAAATTGGAATTGCTTACCTTGTTTTAAATCCAATTTTGGACTCTTCAAGTAGATATGTTGAAACCGAAAAAATGAATTTTTTTATTGTTTTCGCTATCTTTTTGACAATAGAAACGATTGTAACCATAAGAATATTAAATAATAAGCAATAAATTGAATTAAATTTGATTTTTTGGTCAAAAAATTGTTGTTTATACTTTTGATTATTAATAAAAAATGTACCTTTGCACCAAATTTCAGAAGTAAAAATTAAGATAATTTTAAGTTATGGTGTTTTCGAAAAAACCGATTCATTTTATTATAGCAATTCTAGTGGCTTTTCTTCCATTATTTGGGAAATCAGCTTCAATAGATACGATGCAAGTAAAGAAAGAAGTTGTTGTTGAAAAGAAGGAAGTTAAGGATGAGGCAGCAGAACAACAAGAGAAAATTGATGAAGTAATTGGTCATCACGTTCTTGATGGACATAGTTTTACTTTGTTTGCTGATGGTGAAACAGGAGCCCATTATGGTTTTTCATTACCTATTATTCTTTGGGATAATGGTTTGCAAGTTTTCTCTTCTTCAAAATTCAATAATGGTGAATCTGTAGCAGAATCTAATGGGAATTATTACTTTTTACACCATGAAAAAATCTACAAAACGGATGCTACTGGGAAACTAAGTACTGAAAAAGTAGAAGGAGAAGAGCATGTTACTAACGCACAGCCTTTAGATTTTTCTATTACTAAAGGAGTGTTGACTTTAATCGTTGTCGCTTTTTTAATGTTTTTCTTATTTGTAGGTTTGGCTAAATCGTATGCTAAAAACGGGGGTATTTCTTCAGGAGTAGGACGTTTCTTTGAGCCTATCGTATTGTATGTTCGTGACGAAATTGCCATTCCAAACATTGGCGAGAAACACTATAAAAAATACATGAGTTATTTATTGACTATCTTTTTCTTTGTATGGTTTTTAAATATCTTTGGATTGACACCACTTGGAATTAATGTTACTGGAAATATTTCAATCACTTTTGGATTGGCTATTCTTACATATTTGATAACAACATTTACAGCTAAAAAAGATTATTGGAAACACATTTTCTGGATGCCAGGAGTTCCGGTTCCAATGAAAATTATCTTAGCACCAATAGAATTATTAGGAACTATAATTAAACCTTTTTCATTGATGATACGTCTTTATGCTAATATTTTTGCAGGACATATTGTATTGATGAGTTTGGTGGCTTTGATGTTTATTTTCCACAATTGGGTGGGAAGTAGTATGTCATTTTTATTATCGTTTGCTATTTCAACAATTGAAATATTAGTTGCCTTATTACAAGCTTACATTTTCACAATGTTATCTGCTTTGTATTTTGGAGCAGCATCGGAAGAGCATCATCATGATGAGGCTCATTAATAAATTGAATGTTTAATTAAATATATATACATTATGGAAGGAAATCTTCACCTTATTGGAGCTGGATTAGTAGTAATCGGAGCAGGTTTAGGTATCGGTAGAATCGGTGGATCTGCAATGGACGCTATTGCACGTCAACCAGAAGCTACAAGTAAAATTCAAACAGCTATGCTTATTGCAGCAGCGCTTATTGAAGGTATTGGTTTTGCTGCTTTGTTCGCAGTAAAATAATAAAAAATATAAAGCCATAACGGTTGGTTGTGGCTTTTATTTTATTAATTAAATTAAAAAAGACTATAATTATCTATATACTATGGAAAAGTTAATAAATGATTTTTCGTTTGGGTTGTTTTTTTGGCAATTAATAATTTTCTTAGGATTGTTATTATTATTGAGAAAATTTGCTTGGAAACCAATTCTTGACGCTGTAAACGAAAGAGAAGAAGGGATTAAGAATGCGTTACTTTCTGCTGAAAATGCTAAGAAAGAGATGCAAAATTTGAAATCTGATAATGAGAAATTATTGGCTGAAGCAAGAGCTGAAAGAGATGCTATGATGAAAGATGCTCGTGAAATCAAAGATAAAATGATTAACGACGCTAAATCAGAAGCACAAGCAGCTGGAGAAAAAATGATTTCTCAAGCTAAAGCAGCTATTGAAAGCGAGAAAAATGCAGCTATGGCAGAATTGAAGAATCAAGTTTCTTCTTTGTCTTTAGAAATTGCAGAAAAAGTATTAAGAGACGAATTATCTAACAAAGAATCTCAAACTAAATTGGTTGAGAAAATGTTAGGTGATGCTAAATTAAACTAATCATTATGTCTAGAGCAGCGATTATATATGCCAAAGCAATATTAGACATTGCACAAACTTCAGGAAAAGCTGAAGCGGTTAATAATGACATGAAGTTAATTGTTGCTGCTATTGCTGAAAGTGTTGAATTGAAAGATTTTTTATCAAGTCCGATTATAAAAATGGATGTTAAGAAGTCGGCGTTGTCTGAAATATTTTCAACAGTTCAAAATGAAACGAATAGTTTGTTTCATTTGCTATTTGAAAATAAAAGATTTGAAATTCTTGAAGCTATAGCTAAAGAATACCTTCATCTATTTGATGTAAGTAAAGGAGTTGAAGTTGCTAAAGTAACTACAGCTTTTCCAATTACTCCAGAATTAGAGACTAAAGTATTAGCCAAAATTGCAGAGTTTTCAAGTATGAAAATCACAATTGAAAATATAGTAGATCCAACAATTATTGGTGGATTTATATTGAGAGTTGGTGACCAGCAGTACAACGCTTCTGTAGCCAGCAAGTTAAGTGAATTAAAAAGAGAGTTTAGTAATTAAAATTCCATTAAAGATATATCAAAATGGCAGAAATTAAACCAGCTGAAATTACAGCAATATTAAAAAAACAATTATCTGGTTTTGAATCAGGTGCAACTTTAGAAGAAGTAGGAACTGTACTTCAAGTGGGTGATGGTATCGCTCGTGTTTACGGTTTATCAAATGCTCAATATGGTGAGTTAGTGCAATTTGACAACGGACTGGAAGCTATCGTATTGAACTTAGAAGAAGACAATGTTGGGGTAGTACTTTTAGGACCATCTACTGGAATCAGAGAAGGGTCTACAGTAAAACGTACACAACGTATTGCTTCTTTGAAAGTTGGAGAGCAAATAGTTGGTCGTGTTGTAAATACACTTGGAGAGCCAATTGATGGTAAAGGACCAATCGGAGGTGAATTGTATGAAATGCCGTTGGAAAGAAAAGCTCCTGGAGTTATCTTCCGTCAACCTGTAACAGAACCATTACAAACGGGTATCAAAGCAGTAGATGCAATGATTCCTGTAGGACGTGGACAACGTGAGTTAGTTATTGGTGACCGTCAAACTGGTAAATCAACCGTTTGTATCGATACTATTTTAAATCAAAAAGAATTTTACGATGCTGGAAAACCAGTATTCTGTATCTATGTTGCTATCGGACAAAAAGCTTCGACTGTAGCTGGAATTGCAAAAATGTTGGAAGAAAAAGGAGCCATGGCGTACACAGTAATAGTTGCTGCTAATGCCTCTGACCCAGCACCAATGCAAGTTTATGCACCGATGGCTGGAGCTGCAATTGGAGAGTATTTCCGTGATTCAGGTCGCCCTGCATTAATTGTATATGATGATTTGTCTAAACAAGCGGTTGCTTACCGTGAGGTATCTCTTCTATTAAGAAGACCACCAGGTCGTGAAGCATATCCTGGAGACGTTTTCTACTTACACTCTCGTTTATTAGAAAGAGCTTGTAAAGTGATTGCTGATGATGATATCGCTAAAAACATGAATGACTTGCCAGATACTTTGAAAGGTATCGTTAAAGGTGGTGGATCATTAACGGCATTACCAATCATTGAAACGCAAGCGGGAGACGTTTCTGCTTATATCCCAACTAACGTAATTTCGATTACTGACGGACAGATTTTCCTTGATGGAGATTTGTTTAACTCTGGGGTTCGTCCGGCAATTAATGTTGGTATCTCAGTATCTCGTGTTGGAGGTAATGCACAAATTAAATCCATGAAAAAAGTAGCTGGTACTTTAAAACTAGATCAAGCACAATTTCGTGAGTTAGAAGCTTTCGCAAAATTTGGATCTGATTTGGATGCTGTAACTTTGAATGTAATTGAAAAAGGAAAAAGAAATGTTGAAATCTTAAAACAAGGTTTGAACTCTCCTTATACTGTGGAAGACCAAGTTGCAATTATTTATGCAGGTTCTAAAAACTTATTAAGAAATGTTCCTGTTGCTAAAGTTAAAGAATTCGAAAAAGATTTCTTAGAATACTTGAACAATAAAAATAGAAATATATTGGATGCTTTAAAAGCGGGTAAATTAGACGATACTATTACCGATGCTTTAGAACAAGCAGCTAAAGAAATTTCAGCAAAATATAATTAATTTTAAGTGAATAGAGAATAGTAATTAGCGAAAAGCTAATTACTATTCTCTGATTACTAATTACTAAATAAACATGGCAAACTTAAAGGAAATCCGTAATAGAATTACTTCCGTTTCATCGACGATGCAGATTACTTCTGCGATGAAAATGGTTTCTGCTGCAAAGTTGAAGAAAGCGCAAGATGCAATTACAGCTATGCGACCTTATGCCGAAAAACTAACGGAATTATTACAAAGTTTAAGCGCAACTCTTGATGGTGAAGTTGGAGGAAGTTTTACAGCTCAACGTGAAGTGAACAAAGTTTTAGTTGTTGCCATCACTTCTAACAGAGGATTGTGTGGGGCTTTTAATACGAATGTTATTAAGCAAGCTAAAACTATTGCAGAGTCTTATTCTGGAAAACAAGTTGATGTTTTTGCAATTGGTAAAAAAGGGAATGACGCTTTAGGTAAAACCAATACAATTGTTGGCAATAAAAGTGAAGTATTTGATGATTTAACGTTTGATAATGTTGCAGAAATTGCTCAAATATTAACCGATAAATTTACTTCAGGGGAATATGATAAAATAGAAATTGTTTACAATCAGTTTAAAAATGCAGCTACACAAATCGTTCAATCCGAACAATTTTTGCCATTAGCTCCTGTTAAATCTGACAAACCAGTTTCTACTGGGGATTATATTTTTGAGCCATCTAAAGAAGAAATTGTATTGACATTGATTCCAAAATCATTAAAAACACAGTTGTATAAAGCGATTAGAGATTCATTTGCCTCAGAACACGGTGCTCGTATGACCGCGATGCATAAAGCAACTGATAACGCAACCGAATTAAGAGATCAATTGAAATTGACCTACAATAAAGCACGTCAAGCGGCTATCACTAATGAAATCCTTGAGATTGTTGGTGGAGCAGAGGCGTTGAAAGGATAATTTAATTCAAAATAAAATAAGTAAGAGTCAACATTTGTTGGCTCTTTTTTTATTACATCAATATAATACCTATTTTTGTTTCGCATTAAATAAAAAACCACCTTGAGTTTATACAAGAACCTTTTCAAACAAACACTTATTTACGGACTGGCAACCGTTTTTCCAAGAATAATTAGTTTTATTCTCAATCCGTTGTTTGTTTATTATCTTCCTGATAAAAGCAAAATGGGAGAGGTTTCAGTAATATTTGCTTATTTGGTTTTCTTTAATGTAGTATTGTCTTATGGAATGGAAACCGCTTTCTTCCGATTTTATAACACAGAGGATAACAAGAAGAATGTTATTTCTACCACCACGATTTCTTTGTTTTGGTCGTCAATAGCTTTTTTATTACTATCACTATTGTTTAGAAACACATTGGCTTCTTGGTCAAACATTAGTGTAGAGTATATTACCTATACTATTTTTATCTTAACGCTAGATGCTTTGGCAATTATTCCTTTTTCAAAGTTGAGAGCTGAGAAAAGACCGATGCGCTATGCTACAATCAAGATGGCAAATGTTACCATTAATCTTTTATTGAATGTTTTCTTTTTGGCTTTCCTTCCTAAAATAGTAGCTCATAATCCCACTGGATTTTTTAGCACCCTATATTTTGAAAACTTTCAAATAGGTTACATTTTTGTGTCCAACTTAGTGGCAAGTTTAGTTACATTACTTGTTTTATCACCCAATTATTTCAATATTTCATGGAAGTTTGATGTTGTTTTATGGAAGAAAATGATGTATTATGGAGTTCCCATTTTAATTGCTGGAATTGCCTTTGCCATTAACGAGCACTTTGATAAAATTCTTTTAGACTGGATGCATGTTCCGATGTCGGATATTGGTGCTTATTCCGCTTGTTACAAAATTGGTATGTTTATGGTGTTGTTTAGAACCGCTTATACTCTAGGAATTGAGCCTTTTTTCTTTAGTCATGCTAGTAATGAAAATGCGCAACAAACCTATGCTACCATTACTAAATACTTTGTTATTTTTGGTTCATTCATTTGTCTTTTTGTAATTGTTTTTATCGATTTATTGAAACGACCTTTGGTGCCCAATTCTAATTATTGGGATGCTATAAAAGTGGTTCCGCTTATTGTTTTGGCTAATTTCTTTTTGGGGATTTATACCAATTTATCTGTTTGGTATAAGTTGATTGACAAAACCAAAATAGGGGCTTATATTTCATTGGTTGGTGCTGCGGTGACCCTTATTTTAAATTATGCATTAATTCCAACAATGAGTTATTATGGCTCTGCTATTGCCACGATTGCAGCGTATGGAACCATGATGATTATTTCTTATAAAATGGGACAAAAAAGCTATCCAATTCCGTATGACATGAATAAGATATTTAGTTATCTTGGACTTACCATAGTTTTCTCGGCGGTTTCGTTTTATATTCCAATCATTAGAGAAAATTATTATGTTAAAACATTATTATTACTTGTGTTTCTATATTTCATCTATTACAGTGAGAAAGAAACATTACTACGAATTATAAAAAGGAAAAAATAGATCGGACAGGTCGCGACCTGTCCATACATAAAGAAAAGCAAAATAATGACCATCAAAATCATCAACAAATCGCAACACGAATTGCCAAATTATGAAACCATTGCTTCGGCAGGAATGGATTTACGTGCTAATATTTCAGAATCAATCACTTTAAAATCATTAGAAAGAACCATTGTAAAAACAGGTCTTTTTATTGAATTACCAATTGGTTACGAAGCACAAGTGCGACCAAGAAGTGGATTGGCTGCCAAAAAAGGAATTACAGTTCTCAATTCACCAGGAACTGTTGATGCTGATTATCGCGGTGAAATCGGAGTAATTTTAGTAAATTTATCCCATGAAGATTTTGTGATTGAAAACGGAGAACGCATCGCCCAATTAATTATTGCCAAACACGAACGTGCTGAGTGGATTGAAGTGGAAGAATTATCAGAAACTTCACGTGGAGAAGGCGGATTTGGTAGTACGGGCGTCAAATAGTTTACAGTGTTCAGTTGCAGTTAACCGATTAAAACTTAAATATAAACTTTGTGTCTTAGTAGTAAAAAATAAAACAATGAAAATTATAGTACCTATGGCGGGTCGTGGTTCACGTCTTCGCCCACACACATTAACCATTCCAAAACCATTAATACCTATTGCTGGAAAACCAATCGTGCACCGATTAGTGGAAGATATTGCAGGAGTATTAAACCAGAATATTGATGAAGTTGCA
>CAIWKX010000151.1 GCA_903913315.1 uncultured Bacteroidota bacterium
AATCTCTAAAATCGTCGGCATCCATTTTCCCACGTAGGGTATTCGCAATGTTCCAGAGCTGTTGTTCTAATTTTTGTTTTTGTTCCGCTGCCATTTTAATTTTTGTATTCTTCAAACTTACTGATAATCCACCACACAAAAAAATATATTTAAGGAGAAAAACCCTACTACGAATTAAGGTTTATCCCATTGTGCAGTTCCAAAATAATGTTTAGAATTACACAGTATAGCTTAGAGCATGAATCATTCCTCAAAGCTACCAAACCCTTTTCATTCCCTTTTACGGGAAACCACAATCAAAAAACGTGAAACACAAACCAGTATTAAAACGCAGTGTTCCTGCTTGTTTTTGCCTCTAAGCCTTACCTTGTGAAACGTTCGGCTCCCATACCAATCCTAACCCCAAAACACCTTACCCCCACAACCCACCACTTACCACCCACAACCTCAAACCTATTACCTTCAAACTGAAACCTCAACGTTCGGGAGTGAACCCTCAACGTTCGGGGCGCAACCATCGTCGTTCGGGGATGAACCATCGACGTTCGGGGCTCAACCATCGACGTTCGGGGCTCAACCATCATCGTTCGGGGCTCAACCATCGTCGTTCGGGGCTCAACCATCGTCGTTCGGGAGTGAACCATCGACGTTCGGGGCTCAACCATCGACGTTCGGGGATGAACCATCGTCGTTCGGGAGTGAACCATCGTTATTCAGACACAAAACATCGATTAAATACATCTTTTTCCCTTAATTTTCAGCCAAAACCCAAAACAACAAACTAAAAGCAACAAAATTTTAACATATTTTGTCTTAATTGTAATAACCAGTTATTCAGCAGTCACTTCATCCCAAGCGAAGCGCCCTTGTGTCTAGCTTGTACTGAGCTTGTTGAAGTACGGTTAAATAAACTCTGTGCTACTCTGTGCTTAACTTTGTGAAACTCTGTGCACCAGAAACCCCAAACCTTTCACACACAGTCCCCATCTCCTTCGGAGAGGCTCGCGGAGAGGATTTCAAAAATCAATTTCAAAAATCAATTTCAAAAAACAAACATGTTAATAACTAATCAACCCTACCATTTGCGCATAAATGATATAACTGTAATTTTATAAACTTTATGAAATGTAACTTTTATCACTATATGAAAAAACTATCCACCGTATTAGTTTTACTTTTTGTGGCGTGCGCCACAGCACAAAGCATCCAATCACCTTCTAAAAACATCAGTCTGGACTTCAAACTCTCTGCCGAAGGAAAACCAACGTATGCTGTTACTTATAAAACCAGAGCCATTGTCAAAGAAAGCACTATGGGTGTGGCATTAAAAGGGCTTGAGGCACTAGAAAGTGGTTTCTCCATACTGAAACAAGACACCAAATCGGTAGACGAACCTTGGAATCCTGTATTGGGAGAACAAACCACCATTCAGAATAAATACAACCAAATCACCTACGAGTTGGTGCAAAAAACCACCAACAGAAAGATGAACATCATCTTTAAAGTCTATAATGAAGGAGTCGCTTTTCGCTATGAGTTTCCGAAACAACCCAATTTGGATTACTTTATCATCTCCAATGAGAACACCCAGTTCAACTTAACCGGCAATCACAAAACCTTTTGGTTACCGGGTGACTTCGACAGTCAAGAATATCCGTATATGGAAACCAAACTATCAGAAGTCAACACCGATAATATTGATAGAAACAACGGTATTGGCTTAAAATCAATTGCCGGAAAATTCGTGATACAATCGCCATTAATGATGAAATCGGCCGAAGGCATTTACCTGAATATCTTTGAAGCTGCCGTAGTGAATTATCCTGTCATGCACTTAGATTTGATGCCTAATGAATACAAACTAACCTCTCATTTAGTACCCAATGCTATAGGTGACAAAGCCTATTTGCAAGCCCCTTGCGTATCACCTTGGCGAACCATTATGATGAGTGATGACGCGCGTGATATTGTGAGTTCGAAGATGATTTTGAATCTGAACGAACCTTGTAAAATAGACGATACTTCCTTTATCAAGCCGATGAAGTTTGTCGGCGTTTGGTGGGAAATGCACGTCGGGCGTTCTACTTGGGATTATGCAGGTTCACAAAACGCACAAAACGCTGCGGATGGTCAACTGAAACCCACCGGAAAACACGGTGCCACTACGGAAAACACAAAGAAATACATTGACTTTGCTGCCAAAAACGGTTTCGATGGCGTATTGGTAGAAGGCTGGAATGTAGGTTGGGAAGATTGGTTTGGCAATTGGAAAGAAGAGGTTTTCGATTTCACCACGCCTTATCCTGATTTTAATATCAAAGAAGTTACCGCTTATGCGAAATCCAAAGGTGTAAAGATGATTATGCACAACGAAACCTCGGGTTCGGTGGCCAATTATGAAAGACATTTGGATAGAGCGCTTACCTTGATGAAAGACTATGGTTATCCTGCTGTCAAAACAGGCTATGTAGGACGCATCATCCCTAGAGGCGAATTCCACGACGGACAAACGATGGTCAACCACTTTAATTTTGTGGCGCGCCGTGCCGCCGACTTTAAACTGATGGTCGATTCGCACGAGAGTTCTCGTCCAACAGGCTATGGCAGAACCTATCCGAACTATATTGCTGCGGAGGCGGCGAGAGGGAATGAGTTTAACGGTTGGAGTGTTGGAAACCCACCGATGCACGAAACGATTTTGCCTTTCACACGATTGTTAGGAGGCCCTATGGATTACACGCCGGGTATCTTTGAAATCAAAATGAGTTATTACGACCCAAAGAAAACAGAACAAGTACACACGACCTTAGTGAAACAATTGGCTTTGTACCTGACGATGTATTCGCCTTTGCAAATGGCTGCCGATTTACCAGAGAATTATGAGCGGTATCCCGATGCTTTTCAGTTCATCAAAGACGTGGCTGTCGATTGGCAAGACTCCAAGTATTTAGAAGCAGAACCAGGCGATTATTTGACTGTGGCGCGTAAGGAAAAACATGGAGAACGATGGTTTTTGGGTGCGATTACGGATGAAAATGCACGTCAAACCGAAATCAAATTGGATTTTCTATCGCCGAATCAAAAATATGAAGCTATTGTCTATCAAGATGGTAAAGACGCCGATTGGAAAAACAACCCAAAAAGCTATGCTATAAAAACTATACAGGTCACTTCTAAGTCGAAAATTAAATTAAATTTGGCCAAAGGTGGTGGAACTGCGATCAGTTTCAAACCTATCCATTAAACCAACCAACCAAAACCAAACAAAAATTAAATTATGAATTCAGAACAAACTAAAACCAATTGGGCGCAATTTATTCCGCTGGCAACCGTATTCTTCTTTTGGGGATTTGTGGCCGCCAGTAATGATATTTTGATTCCTGTATTCAAAAAAGCATTCGATTTAACACAAGGGCAAAGCCAATTAGTCTCCGTAGCCTTTTATATTGCGTATACGGTAGGCTCAATCATTTACATGCTTATTTCCCTAGCTATTGGGAAAGATTTAGTCAACAAAATTGGCTATAAAAACGGATTGGCGTTAGGATTGACTATTTCTGCTTTAGGTACTTTATTATTTTATCCTGCGGCAAATATGCATTCGTTTCCTTTAATGCTTTCCGGATTGTTTACGGTGGCACTTGGATTTTCGTTGCAACAAACGGTGGCTAATCCATTAGCGATTGCTTTGGGACCTATCACAACGGGTTCACAACGTTTGACCTTAGCAGGAGGGATCAACAATCTAGGCACAACGATAGGACCGCTTATTGTGAGTTTTGCCATCTTTGGTTCCGCTACTTCAGGAAATACGGAAATGAGTATTGAGAGTGTGAAGATTCCGTATTTAGTATTGGGCGTTGCTTTTTTAGCGGTAGCGGTTTTGCTTAAAATGTCTTCCTTACCCGAACATCCTGCTACTATTGAAGAGTCAGTAGAAGAAAGTAACAACGTAAGAAGTTCTGCTTTGAAATACCCGCAATTGGTCTTGGGAATGATTGCTATCTTTATTTATGTAGGGGTAGAAGTTTCCACAGCGAGTAATTTACCTGCTTATATGGAAAAAAGCTTAGGATTCTTAACGAAAGACATTGCGCCTTATGTATCCTTATATTGGGCGAGTTTGATGATTGGTCGTTGGACAGGAGCGGTAGAAGCTTTTACCGACGATATGAGTTTACAAAAGATATTGCGTTTTATAGCTCCCTATTTAGCGTTCGGTGTGTTCTTAGTCGTAAACGCGATTGCGAAACACGATTTGACCCCTTTCTACATTTATGCGGTAATCATTGTCGTATTAATTGCAGCGGATATGGCTAGTAAGGGAAATCCAGCACGAATGTTATTGATTTTTTCTACCTTAGGCATTGTCGCTTTATTTGTAGGTATGGCGACTAGCGGCATGGTTTCCGTTTATGCTTTCATCAGCGTTGGATTGTTCTGTAGTACGTTATGGCCATGTATCTTTACGTTAGCCGTAAG
>CAIWKX010000152.1 GCA_903913315.1 uncultured Bacteroidota bacterium
TCAAGAGGTGACAAAAAGAATGGGATACATGTGGAAACAAGGTGAATATCTTGCTATAATATTCCCTTATTCCTCGATAGCTCAGTCGGTAGAGCGCCGGACTGTTAACACTATCGAAACTGGAACTGTTATCAAATTCATACCAAAAAGCCGTTTGTAATCAACATGTTACAAGCGGCTTTTTATTTGCCTTGTCAATTACACGCCAATTACACGAATCAATAAGCGCTCGCTCGACTCTTTTATTTTAAATAAAGTTTTTTGAAGTTTTTGAACTGCTGATTTTTTTCAGTTTTATAAATTTGAGTTTTGGTCTTATATAAAAAAGTGAACGCCCATTTTTGTAACAGTGTTGGCTATATCACTCTACCCTGCCGTTGTTACAAAACGAGTACTTTTGTATATTTGTAACATAATGTTACAAATTAAATTTTTGAACGTTTTTTTATACGTTAAAAATTGAACATTTCTAAATTAAACTTTTGAATTGTCTTCGGAGTACTGAAATATTTAAGAGCGATTTCCAAAGCTACTCTTTGTCGCTTATTCAATATTAAATAAGCGATTTCAACCATAGATTTAGTTATATTCAACTCAGATATTTGAATACTATTTGTCTTATAAATTTTTATAACAAATGAAATTTACTCTCAATTAAATTGCAAAAGCAATAGCTTTTCCAAATAGGTTGAAATTACTTCTATGCATTGCGGCTCATTCATACGATCAGTTCTCAAGTAAATGTCTGGATTACTTGGTGGTTCGTAAACACTGGTTATTCCTGTCATATTCTCAACAAGACCAAGTTTCTGTTGAGCGTAAAGTCCCTTTACATCTCTACTAATACAAACATCTATAGGCGCATCCAAAAATACTTCTACAAAGCAGTTACGATTAAATAAATTTTTTGCTAATACTCTGTCACTTTCAAAGGGAGATATTAACGCTACAAATACTAATATATCCTGATCAACTAATAATTTCGCAATCTCAGATACTCTTCTATTATTTTCATGCCTATCTTTGTCTGTGAAGCACAAATCCTTATTCAAACCATTCCTTAAAATATCACCATCTAATACGCAGGTTTTAAAACCCTTTGAATTAAACTTCTTGGATAGTAAATTTGCCAAAGTAGTTTTTCCAGCACCAGATAACCCTGACAACCAAATACATATACTCATGATAATTTGTAATTGAAATTTATATAATCATTGAAATAGAACTCCTGTATTAAAGAAATAGTTTTGGAGCTACAAATTAAATCAGATGAGTATTCTGATACATTAATTTTCGGAATCTCTAATTTATTATTGCTTTCATAGCCTAGAGATTTAAATATTTGTTCTAAAGCACTTTCCAATCCATCCTCAAATTTGAATATTTTTTTTATATAGGGACCTACAAAGTCGCTTTGAGGTCGAATATGGTTAGCTAAGTAGAAAGGATTTTCTTTGTATTTCTCTAATACTAATTGAACCCAATCATCAAACAAAAGATTCGTTTCACTCAATGCTGTATTTTTCTTTGCCCAATGATAATCAGACCAACACCGTTCAATTGGATTTCTGACCACTGCAAAACAAAAGTCAAAGGAGGAAATATTTAAAATCTGATCTAGGATATCGTAGTGATAGTGTTGAGGTGGACAACGCATAGTAGATCTGATACTGTGATTTTCTGTACCAAAATGCTCTGTAAATCCCATTAATTTAAAAAAGTGATTTAATGCAGTACCTCCTGTTTTTGGAATATGTATCCCTAAGATATTAAGCCTTCTGTTGATTAAGTTTATGCTGTAGACTGGCATACGTATATTCCACGAATACTGAAATTTATATTTCGCAGATTTAACGATTCAATCTCTGTAAATACCTAATCTCTCCTTTAGTCTGCTGAGGCTCCCTGATCCTTCGACCTTCAATGTCTTTATATTGAGATCTATCCCATTTATGCTGGAAATAACTATCTTCTTCTCTCCAACTACTTCCGTAAGTTTTACTCAAATAATTTTCAATTTTCCTCGGCAATCGAATTTCTAATTCGTTAAAAATTACTGATTGAGCAGGAAATACATCATTAAATGCAAGTGAATTGCGCTCGCTTGGATAAAAGCTTAGCTTATCTCCTTCTATTAATCCAACAAAGACATCCAGCGTCAACTGTGTTTTAGGCTCTTGAACCCAGAGATGGCTAAAAAACTCACCAGATACTGTAAATCCATTCCCTTTGAGTTGATTTTTTATAGCAGACAATGCATCAACTATGCTAGATACCTTTTCATGATCGAATGCAACCAATATATCTATATCGTCGTCATGCTCAATTAATGAATTGCTTCTTTTGTAGCCAAGGACAAAGCCAAATCCCAGGCAAACATATTGACTTATTTCCAACAATGATCCAACAACTTTATTGCAAAATTCTAAATAATTTTTCTTTTCTGCTTCGTTCCAGAATCTAAAAGTTCTTTTAATTCCATGCGCGTTTATTTCTAATTCAAAGGGCATTAATATGCTATTTAATTGACGCCGAACAATTGGGTCTTCAATTCCAGAAAACCCGATAGATTTTATTGAGCCTATATTTCTTATAAAAATATTTTGAAGTGCTTCATATACTTCAGTACATGCGCTATCTTTATGAAAATTCTCATGTCCAAACAAAAATAGATTTCTAAATTTATCACATAGATCTTTTTTTACAATGTTTTGATCGAAAATTACATTGTGATTATCAGATTTTGAAATTACTGTCAAAACCAAATCATTTAGATATATTTGCTCAGATTTCGTAGTAATTTTGATTCTTATTTTTTTATATATTTCAACTCTTGTTTCATCTAGAGTTAGTATTGCGAGAATATTGCTTTTAGTTAATTTAAATCCAATATTCAAATCTATTTTTTTGAATTGTCCCTCCCTTTCCTCTCCCCACAACTCAAAACTCAAAACGTCAATTCTTTGACTTTGTATTTTTACATATAGTATGTTTTTATTATTTAAATTCAGTTCAATTGTTTCCAATTTCAATGGAAACCCATTAAACTCATTAACAAGTAAAGCACTAGTCTTTTCAAGGAATCTATTTAAGAGCATTTGAATCAAGTTTCTGCAATCATTCAAATTTAGCTCATTGGTATAAAGTTATCACTGCTCCCTTGTAAAAGTTTGTAACTTTACTTTTATTTTTTAAAATTAAATGAGAATCCCCGCATCACAACATTGAGTGTGCTGCCATTTTTAATAATGAAGATACGAATACTTCTTCAATCAACTTAACAAGTACATAACTACCTTGTATGATTTTTTTCTTTTCTTAAAATTAATTAATTTTCAAAGGCGTCTTAAATATTGGACTTAACCCTCTGGGAGGTTACCTCCAACCTTGATGCCAACCGTATCTTGGATGTCTCCACCCCCAACCAAACCTAGGATTGAATTCCCAAACCCAACCTACACCAGGGGCTGGATAGGCTGGAGGAGCGTAAACAACGCCTGCTGGAACAATTACCCCTGGAGGTGGGATGCTTGTACTTGCGTTTTGAGTTGGTGAAGCACCCTGTACTGCAATACTCACCTGTATATTAACAAATTGACCAGGCGGGTTTGGCATCTCAACACCATACTGACGTCCTGCGTATTCATATGTAACTTGGTAGGTAGTTACGTTTTGAATACTGCTTTGGGTTGAGCAACTGGTCACATTTTGAA
>CAIWKX010000153.1 GCA_903913315.1 uncultured Bacteroidota bacterium
GATTTCCTTCTTGTCCCACAGGGGTTAGCGTTCCGATTTCAATGAATCCGAAACCAAAATTGGACAGCTCTTTGTATAATTTGGCATCTTTATCAAAACCTGCGGCTAAACCGACTGGGTTTTTAAATTTTAATCCGAATACTTCCGTTTCTAAGCGTTTGTCATTGACTACATATAACGATTGGAAAAGCGATGGAAATCCCGGTAGTTTAGATAAAAATCGAATGAAAGAAAAGGTGAAATAATGGACTTCTTCAGGATCGAACCAAAAAAGAATAGGGCGAAGGAGTAGTTTGTACATTGTATTGTAGTTGTGTGGTGCAAAAGTAAGATTATCGGAGGTAAAAACACAATAATTTGATTTTTTTTACTTAATTTTACTACGCTAACTAATATCTAAATATCATGAAATCACGTAGACGTTTAATTGTTTTTACATTGTTGTTTTCTGTATGTATTGGTAACTATAGTAGAATTGCCAATCATGATGGAATACGAAATGTAGTATTTTTATCTATTTTTGCATTGGGAGTTGTTTCCGCTTTATTCTTAAGCGAAATTATTGCTGCCATCAAAAACAGATAACTTTTTTATGAATATAAAGCTGCTTGCTATTGGCAAAACGGACGACAAATCGTTACAAACTTTGATTGACGATTATACAAAAAGGCTCTCTTTTTATATCAAATTTGATTTGGAAGTCATTCCCGACATTAAAAACGTAAAGAACTTGTCGGAAACGCAACAAAAAGAAAAAGAAGGCGAATTAATTGTATCAAAGTTGTCGCCAACAGATCAATTGATTCTATTGGATGAAAACGGAAGTACTTTTTCTAGTGTAGGATTTTCTGATTATTTGCAAAAGAAAATGAATGCCGGAACTAAGACTTTAGTATTTGTAATCGGTGGACCCTATGGTTTTAGTGAGGCTATTTATAAAAAAGCACAAGGGAAAATATCCCTTTCGGCGATGACTTTTTCGCATCAAATGGTACGTTTGTTTGTCATTGAGCAATTGTACCGTGGGTTTACTATTTTAAAAAACGAACCGTATCATCATCAGTAAAAGGACGAAAGACAAGGGGTTAATAAACGTATTCTGAATTAGTGAATGTGATTCCTTTAGTGGTGCTTTTTAAATTGTACATCAATACTTTAGCCTTGATGTATTGATCGTAACTACAATTTTTATCAAAACAAAGATGAAATGTTTCTAATCCGGTTCCTTTCATGGACATAAGATACGGGGCGAGTTGCTCTGGTTTGACTTTAACCAAATCAACATAAACCGTGTTGTCTTTCTTAAAATAGATAATCCCCTTAGGTTGTGGCTTTGCTACAAAATAGTGTACTTTCGTAAAGGGTAAAAAAGCCATAGTTTTCTTTAGCTCGTTGTAATACGAAAAAAAGTTTTCAGCGGCTTCGTTTTTGTGGATACTGCCGTCTTTTTTAGCTTGTAACTTTATCAATTCGGGCACAATCAATCGCAAAGGCAATCGCTTATCAATATTAAAAATCCAATTGGTGGATACTATTTCATTCTTTCTATTGACGTCGGCAAGAGTATCTTGCTTATTTACTTTAAAAAAAATATAAATGGGGGAATGCTCTTGAACATCAGCCACAATAGTGCCCTTTGCTTTTGGAAGTTGAACGTCTCTATTGCCGTTGCAAGACAACAATACCAAGGCTAGTAATAGAATACTGTAGTTTTTCATTTTATTATTATTTGAAAGGGGCTCGATGCATTTTTATTTCATTGCATGAGATAAAAAACACGCGAACTGACGCTTATTTTATATTTAATTGATGGTACAATGTAACGCATTCTACGGCTTCTTTTACATCGTGGACCCGTAAAATTGTAGCACCTTTCAGCAAAGCGATGGTGTTTAAAGATGTGGTTCCGTTTAATGCAAATTCAGGAGTGGTCTCCAGCGTTTTGTAGATCATTGACTTTCTTGATACTCCAGCCAATAGCGGTAATTCCAACATTTGAAACAACTCTAACTTTTTTAAAACCTCAAAATTTTGTGGGATTGTTTTTGCAAATCCGAATCCTGGATCAATAATTATATCATTGATACCATGGCTTCTTGCTTGGGCTACTCGCTCAGAAAAATAAAACACCATTTCTTTAACAATATTCTCATATTGTGCCATGGATTGCATGGTTTGGGGCGTCCCTTTCATATGCATCATAATGTAAGGCACTTGAAGCTGAGCCACGGTTTGAAGCATCGTATCATCTAGTTTTCCAGCCGAAATATCATTGATTATGGCAGCACCATTTTCAATTGTAGCTTGCGCAACCTTACTTCTGAAGGTATCAATAGAAAGAATTGCTGTTGGAAACTCACGAACAATTTGTTGCACCACGGGAAGCAAGCGCTCTAATTCTTCCTCTTCGGAAACAAATTCAGCACTGGGTTTACTGGAATACCCACCAATATCAATAAAGGTTGCGCCTTCAGAAAGCATTTTTTCAACTTGAGATAAGATTGCCTTGAGGTCGGAATGTTTGCCGCCATCAAAAAAAGAATTGGGAGTTACATTGAGTATCCCCATTACTTTTGGCGAAGATAAATCAATAAGTTTTCCGCTGCAGTTGATTGTCATTAATTTAAAATCTTTATTCTATTCTCTATTATCTTTGTTCTTATTTTTTTTACTTTTGAACAAAATTCATACAAAGATACCATTAATGAAGAATACTTCACAAGAATACGATAAAGTAATTGGCATTTGCCGTGATTTGTTTAGCAAAAAAATGACGGATTATGGAAGTGCTTGGCGCATTTTGCGTTTGCCGTCATTAACCGACCAAATTTTCATCAAAGCGCAACGCATTAGAAGTCTACAGGAAAATGACATACGAAAAGTAGACGAGGACGAAACCGGAGAATTCATCGGAATTATCAACTATTGTATTATGGCATTGATTCAATTGGAATTGGGGGTGGTAGAACAACCCGATTTGAATACTGCAAAAGCAGTACAACTATATGACGAAAAAATAGCCATAACCAAACAATTGATGGAAGACAAAAACCACGATTACGGGGAAGCATGGCGCGAAATGAGAGTGAGTTCATTAACCGATTTGATTCTACAAAAATTACTTCGAGTAAAACAAATTGAAGACAATAAAGGAAAAACATTAGTTTCAGAAGGTATCGATGCCAATTATCAAGACATGATAAATTATTCGGTATTTGCACTAATTTTAATGGGAAAGATTAAATAGCAAATAACAATTCATTAACAAAAGTAGTTACTTAACTGCGTATATTTGTACTATAAACCTTAAACTAATAAAAATTAAAATTCTACTTAATTCCTTACTGGTTTAAAAATAATTCATTTTTAAATGGAAACTAAAAAATCATACATCGCTTGGACTTTAAGAATTATTGTAGCTGCTTTATTTATTATCTCAGCGCTAGCTAAACTTTCAAAAGGTCATTTATTAGATTCTCCTTATTTTGCTATTTCAACTTTTGAAGTAAAACAACTGTATCCTATAGGATTTTCTGAAGGTTTTGCTCCTTATTTTTCTCGAACGCTTATCGGAATTGAATTGGCTTTAGGAGTATTGCTATTGCAAAACAACTGGTTGCGCAAATTTCTAATTCCGGTGACTATTTTAATGTTGGCCGTATTTATTGGACATCTCTCGTATGTTACATTCTTAAGTGGAGGAAATACAGGAAATTGCGGTTGCTTTGGTGAATTATTTCCGATGACCCCTATTGAAGCAATTCTTAAAAACATTGTGGCTATCGGTCTTTTAATTTACCTGTTTTCGCTTTTACCTAAAGTGGCACCTAATGGTAATTTCTGGGTATTGACAACCATCCTTTTTGCTACTATATTGTGGATTTTTATGTTGGCGCCTATACAACCACCTGCCTCAAACTTTAGCGTTTCTCCTGTTTCAGAAACACCTCAAGATACTATTTCGAATACTACCGCTCCAATAGATACCGTCAAAACGAAAACAGCAGCGGTAGCAATAAAAAAAGATTCGATTAAAAAAGTAGAAGTTACCAATCCTAACGAACCTAAAAATGTTACATCGGGAAATGCGAAGTATTTTCCTGGAATTGATAAAGGGAAAAAGATTCTTTGTTATTTTGTTCCAGGTTGCGACCATTGTAGAGCTGCGGCTAAGGAGTTGACAGAAATGAGAAAGAAAGACGCAAGTCTACCGCCTCTTTCCATTCTTTTTATGAACGAGGAACCGGATTTGATTCCGGAATTCTTTAAAGACGCGGGAGCTTCCTATCCATATAAAATTATTGAAATCATTCCTTTTTGGAACATTCTTGGCAAAAACAGAGATACACCAGGTGTAAAATATTTTTGGAATGGCAACGAAATTAAATACTACGATGGCATCAAAGACAACAAATTTAACGGAGCTGATTTGGCAGTCTATTTGAAAAAACCGTATTCCGAATTAAAAAAATAATTGATTAATCGTATTAAAATAATAGTCAAAGAAAAAGCGAAAGCACTTTTCAATATTTTCATTTGCTTAGTTTTTATGAAGATTGGTATTTATTTGACCACTCTCAAAAGCAATTTGAAACTACTAGAATTACCGCTCTATCCAGTAATCGGATTTTTGGTCATTGTCGTGAATGGTCTTTTACTATTAAAATGGATTAGTCGTTTTCACAAGGCAACCAACCTTTAAATTACCTAACTTTGTTAAAAAAATAAGCTATGAAAAAAATACTAGTATTGTTCACTATCATTATAACATCAATATCTTGTTCTAATGCACAAAATAAGTCGTTCTCCAAAGAAAGTCAAACACAAAAATTGAC
>CAIWKX010000154.1 GCA_903913315.1 uncultured Bacteroidota bacterium
CATTAATTCTTCTTGAAGCGCTTCAATCTTAGAGAGTAAATTAAGCACAACATCAATGGCTTCAAAATTCAAGTTCATTTCTTTGTGAAGGCGAATCATTTTTTCGATACTACTAATTTTATCCAAATCAATTACTGGACCGGTTTCTACTGTAATGATTTCGAGCAAACCAAACGCTTCCAGATTGGTGAAAAAAGTCATTTCTACTTCATAATGTACGCACAATTGCGTTAAGGGTATGTAGGATATTGTGTTCATTTTACGCTGTCTTTTGCTAGTTCTTCAAAGGCTTCTTTTTCTTTATCGGTAAGTTTAGTCGGCAATTTCACTTGATACGTAATGTACAAGTCGCCAAATTCCCCTTCTTTTTTATAGACTGGAAAGCCTTTTCCTTTTAGTTTTACTTTAGTGCCGCTTTGTGTTAAAGGAGTTACTTTAAGTTTGGCTTTACCGTCAAAAGTCGGTACTACTACTTCACCACCCAAAAGAGCAGTATACAAATCTAAATCAAATGTAGCATACAGATTGTCATTGTCCAATTGAAATGGAGTGGTGTTTTTAATGACAAAAGTGATGTATAAATCCCCATTAGGACCACCATTACTTCCTGCACCACCTTGACCATTAATCTTGATGGTTTGCCCATTTTTAATGCCCGCTGGTAACGTAATGGAAATATTTTTACCATTAACAGTCAAAGTTTTTTTATGGGTTTTGTAGGCTTCGGTTAGGTCCAAATGCAATTCGGCTTTGATGTCTTGCCCTTTAAAACGAGTTTCTTGTTGTCCGGTTCTTCTGCCTTGAGAACCAAACATCGATTCAAAGAAATCGGAGAAATCACCACCACCAGAGAAATCACCAGAATATTGCTGCTGACCACTTTGTTGGTAGCGTTGCTGCTGTTGTTGCTGTTTTTCAAACTCTTCAGAATGTTTCCAATTCTCTCCATAAGTGTCGTATTTTTTACGATTCTCAGGATCACGCAACACCTCGTTAGCTTCGTTTATTTCCTTAAACTTTCTTTCCGCTTCTTTGTCATTAGGATTAAGATCGGGGTGGTATTTTCGAGCTAGTTTTCGATAAGCACTCTTAATGTCACTTTCCGTAGCGTTTTTATCTATTTCTAAAATTTTGTAATAATCTATGAATGCCATACTATTTTTCTTAAAGTGTTTTTTATAATGAAGGCTACAAGTAAAGTTACGCAATTTTGAGGAGAAAAGAAAGAAATAACAACTATTTTTCATGGGTAAACATAGATACACTAATAGAAATAGTACCTTTGTAAAAAAGAAAAAATGACTGATAAACAGCTACTACTTCAATTAGAAAATTGCGCCGACACTAACGACTTTAAAGGGTTTGAAAAATATTTAGAAGAATTGTTTAAAGTGACGGATGATACCAATGCCAGCTTGCTTTTATCCGCTTTTTTAATGAACCGATTTACTTCTGCAACCGCTACTGAAGTTGCTAAATTGTTGGAACTGATTATCAATACCA
>CAIWKX010000155.1 GCA_903913315.1 uncultured Bacteroidota bacterium
AAAATGCTCAAACAAGATGGAAAGGAAATATTTTAGGATGGTCTGCTGTTAGAAATGATTTAATTATCTATTTTAGTGATAGAATAAAATGATTGACACAGTTTATTGAACACTCCCAATAAAAAAATAAAAGAACACTTTATTACAAAAACAAAACCGTCTTATTGTTGATAAGACGGTTTTTTTTACCAATAAACAATTTTTTTCAATCCTCAATCCCAAAATCCTGTCCTATCTCCAGAAAAATCACACACGCTTTCACTCCAGACACAATTGACTATGTTTCAATCACAATTGCTTCCGCTCCGGTCACAATTGACTATGTTTCAGTCACAATTGACTATGTTTCAGTCACAATTGACTACGTTTCAATCACAATTACTTCCGCTCCGGTCACAATTGACTATGTTTCAGTCACAATTGACTACGTTTCAATCACGATTGCTTCCGCTCCATTCACAATTGACTACGTTTTAGTAAAAAACTATTGTATAAATTACTTCTCTCCTAGTTTGCGTTCCAACTCCGCCTGAAACTCCTCCATTACAGGTTTCATGGTGCTTTCAGGTATGTCTGCAATTCTAATATACATTAAGCCATCAATTGCATTGTTAAACAAAGGGTCCACATTAAAAGCTACCAATCGTGCATTTTGTTTGATGTATTTTTTAATCAATACTGGAAGACGCAGGTTACCTGGTTCTAGTTCGTCAATAATTTTATCAAACTTATTCAAATCGGCTTCTGCTTCATCAAAGATAAAATCTTTATCGGCGTCTTTTAGTTTCACTTTAAATTCCTTTTTCGGATGCACATATTGCGCAATATAAGGATCATAATAGTTGGACTTCATGAACTCTATCATCAACGATTTGGAGAAATCGGTAAACTGATTGCTGATGCTTACGCCACCGAGCAAAAATTTATGTTCGGGATAATGTAAGGTAGTATGAATAATACCGCGCCACAATAAGAAAAGCGGCATTGGTTTTTGTTGGTAATCTTTTATGATAAAGGCGCGTCCCATTTCTATCGACTGCTTCATCATGTCGTGTAATTCACTTTCAAATCGGAATAAATCATTGAGATAAAACCCTTCCATGCCATATTTTGGGAAAATCTCAGAGCCCAATCCCATTCTATAGGCCCCTGCAATTTGCTTGGTTTCGTCATCCCAAAGGAACATGTGATGGTAATATTGGTCGTATTTATCCAAATCAATTGATTCGTTGGTTCCTTCCCCAACTTCTCTAAAGGTTACCTCTCGCAAACGACCAATTTCGTGTAAAATATTAGGAATTTTGTCTGCTTCTGTAAAAAACACCTCATAGTTTTTGCTTTGCAGCAGTCGGCTATCCGAGTCTCTTAACTTATTTACTTCTGCAATCATGTTCTCTTGATTGGCCGGAGTTACAATCTTTTTAGGACTTTTTGGAACTTTTAAATTAGGTACCGATAATAGCTTGCTTTCCTCATTAAAAGAATTCGCCAACATATAGGTTTTTTTTCTTAAAAATTCTGAATAATCCTCAATGGATTCATGCTCGTTTTGTTCGGCAACTGGAATAGGTTTTCCAATTCTCACTTTGATAACCCGGTCTTTTTGAGTGAGCAATTCCGATGGCAGTTTAGCCGTTCTTAGCGTGTCATTTATTTTAGATAAAATATAAAACAAGTTGCTGTTTTGCGCATGAAAATAGATTGGAACCACAGGAACTTGTGCTTTTCGAATCACCTTAATAGCACCTTCTTCCCAAGTTTTATCCACCACTAGTTTACCGTCTTTATAGGTAGACACTTCCCCCGCAGGAAACATTCCCAAAGGTTTTCCATCGCTTAAATGGCGTAATGTTTCTTTGATTCCAATTACACTAGACTTCGCATCCTTATGGTTTTCAAAAGGATTTACGGGCATAATGTACTTTTTCATTGGCTCAATTCTATGCAACAGAAAATTGGCAATGATTTTAAAATTAGGTTCTCTTTCCAGCATTAACTTTAACAGTAAAATACCATCAATGCCACCAAGCGGATGATTGGATATTGTAATATAGGCACCGTCTTTTGGCAGTCTTTTTAAATCTTCCTCGGGAATTTCAAATTTAATCTGAAACTCATCCAAAATAGCATTCAAAAACTCCAACTCTTTTAAATGTTTGTTTCGGTCGTATATCTTATTAAGCGTAGAAATCTTAAGCGTTTTCATTAGTAACCACCCAGCGAAAGTGCCTAAAACCCCATACTTATCAGCATTTATTGCTTTTGCA
>CAIWKX010000156.1 GCA_903913315.1 uncultured Bacteroidota bacterium
ACTAGAGTTAGAAGTTGACAAGGATAGATTTTTCACGAGGACGAGCCAAGGTCCGCCTCGAATAATGACAGTCGAAAAAGAACGTCATATGATAACATTTATTCAAGAAGGTCTCGAACAAGACATAATACGTGCGTCTAACGCTACACATTATAGTCAGGTACACTTAGTGGTCAAACCTAGTGGGGATAACGGCTCTGTTAATATAGAGGCAAAGACCAATACCCCACGCAAATGGAGAACTACCATTGACTATCGATTTTTAAATCAATGTCTAGTACCACAACACTGGCCGTTGCCGAATATCTCTCAAATGATACAGAGAATAGGTAGAACGAAGCCAAAATTTTTCGCGAAGTTAGATATGACTTCAGGCTATTGGCAAGCGCCTTTAGCTGAGAACTCAAAACGTTTCACGGCGTTTATAACATTTATGGGTATATTTGAATGGAATAGAGCTCCAATGGGTACACAACCCGCAGGAGGATACTTCCACTATTGTATCTCATTTATTGTTTTGACTGGTCTCATGTACATAATTGTGGAATCATACATAGATGATATCCTCATACTTGGACAGACCAAAGAAGAATTTTTTATAAATGTAAGAAAAGTCTTTGAAAGATTTAAAACATTTCGGATTACTTTCAATCCTGATAAAGTCTTTTTTAGTGATTCCTCAATGGAATTCGTAGGACATGTTATAGACAAAGAAGGGATAAATTTTTCAGATAAAAAGAAAAATGGTGTGCGAGACATACTACCCCCAACTACCAAAGGAGCTTTAAAAAAGTTCATTGGACTTGTCAATTACTTCAGGGACCATGTTCCTGATTGTTCTGATATGATACACCCACTTCAATTAATGATACCCGGTTTTAATCGGACACAAAGAAATCATAAATTAATGTGGACAACAGAACAAGAAACTGCGTTTTTTAAATTAAGAGACACAGTAGCTAATTGCCCAAAACTTTACTTCATGAATGAAGAATGGAAAATAGGTCTTGAGACCGATGCTTCTGATTATGGCATAGGCGCTTTCTTGTTTCAAACAGACCCTGATAAAAATCAAAAGGTTCCTATTCAATTCGTGAGTAAATCACTTACAGGACCTCAATTAAATTGGTCTACTCCTGAGAAGGAAATGTATGCAAAATACTATTCCGTAAAGAAGCTTGAATATCTGTTAGGCGATGTTCCCTTTACGTGGTACACCGACCATAAAAATAACATTTTAGTCCGCAACAATGGTAGTGATAAAGTACTCCGTTGGGACTTATATCTTCAACAATTCGATATGACTAAAGAATATATAGAAGGTGAAAAAAATGAAATCACAGACTCGTGGTCTCGTTTATGTGCTGTGTCAGATAAGACTCAATACCTTACACTCCTTGAGGAGATGGAAGCACCTGAGGCATCTGAATACCTCAATTTAATGACAGAGAAAATTCTGTCAGAGGAAGATCATATTGCTCTACTAGTAGAACCTAGAAGAATTAAGCAAGAAATATATGAAAAATTGGCTAATGTACACAACGCTAAAGTTGGACACTTAGGTGTTGAAAGGACTATGGTCAGACTTAAACGTCTTAATGATGTATGGGAAGGTATGCGTGCTGACATTTTAGTCTTTATAAAGCAATACCCCCTATGTCAGAAAATGAGCCAGCTTAAAATACCTATACACACC
>CAIWKX010000157.1 GCA_903913315.1 uncultured Bacteroidota bacterium
AGGTTCACTGGCAATCATTTTGAAAAGAAAATAGGCTCTATCTAATTCGGTGTCGCTTTTTAAGGAGAAAGCAACTTCTGTATTGTTGAATATTTTATCCATCAGAATAATATTAATTATGCAAATATAAAGAGAGTTTTGAAATAATTTTTAGGAATTTAACCATAAATTCCTGTAGATTTTATTTTTATCATAATCTGAGGCCTGCTTTTCACTATTAAAATAGCGATTGCCTCTTGGATCATTGCCTACTCCAGCCAAATACGCCCAATTGCCCTAATCGTTTTCATAATTCCTTTATGTTCTTCTGCATTTATCACTGCAATATTTTACTTCATCCCACACTTTTTCCCATTTCTTTCGCCAGGTATATGGTTTGTGGCAAACCAAACAGATTTTACTGGGAAGATTTTGTTTTTTTACTCCTTTCATTTGTGGTTATTAAATTCAATTTTGAAGTAATGAAGTAATTTCTTTATCGGGTTTTGCGTAGCTTAATCGGTCTAATTGAATGGTTGTATGATAACTATCTAAACCCGAGCAGGTGATGGTATTGGCTTTTTCTAAATCGATGAATCCATCATCATGCAAACAGTCTTCCGGTATATAAATTTGAACAATCTCCCCTATTATCATGATTGTATTGTTTACCAAAATTTCGATTTTTTCTTTATAGTCAATTCCTAATTGAATGTTGCTTTCCGCTACAAATGGCGCAAAGAAATTATTCTTATATTCTGGTTTTAAATTTGTTGCTTCAAATTCAGAAGTTGTTGCATCGTATCTTGCAGAAGTTTGATGTGCTTGTTTATATATAGCTTCGTTGATGTGATTTATAGTATAAAAGCGAGTTTCCAGAATATTGTGAAGTGTATCTCGATCGGGTGGACTTGGACGAAATATCATACCAATTAAAGGTGGGTTTGCTCCAATATGAAAAAAAGAACTAAAAATTGCTAGATTTTCATTCCCGTTTTTATCAACAGTGCCCACTAAAGCTATGCTTTTAAATCCTCCTAAACTATTGATCAAATGAACACGTTCTTGTTTTTCTAATAGTTCTATTTGATTTTTATCGAGATGAATTTTAGTCATTTTATATTGTAATTATGAAAGATGAATCCACTTTTTATCACTGTTCAGTTTGAAAGTTCCGATGTGTACCTTGTTCCACTCGTTTGGAGCAATTAACGAAAGTGAATTGCTTCCGTCCTCGTTTGCATACAAATGATATATTTCTCCTATGACGGGTTCGAATGAAAATTTAGCATTGTACAGTAATTCATTCCATTCATATTCCTTCATTAGGTTTTCATACTGCAGTTTAAGCTCGTTGAACTTATTTTCAAATTCTTTGTTTACATTACTAATGCCCCTGCTTTTCCAAGACACCACATCGTCCATTTTGATTACAGGAGCCCCAACAGTTGTGGAATAAGTCAACAAACTAGCATTGTATCCTTGATCATCTGAATACACAACATTATCAGGTCTTTCTTTTTCCATTGGATTATCGTTTAGAAATTTTATTGTTTGAAATGGCGCGTTGTCGATTGCACTTAAATCGTTCTATATCAGCAACACGCTTGGCAACATGTTTGGTTTTACAACTTTCAACACGTTTGCGCCACAGGATGTAACTCCTAAATGTTAACTCTTGTTTCATCAATGCTTTTACATCCGCTTCCGATAATCCGAATTGAAATTGTATGGCATCAAAAGGCGTTCTATCTTCCCAAGCCATTTCAATTATTCTATCTAACTGAATATCAGAAAAGTGATTGTTATCTATTGCGGTACTACTAGTTTTCAAATTAATATTGTTTAATCTTTGTTATAAATAATTAAACAAAATTACGAATTTTATTAAGTACTCCACTTTATTTTTAATTTAATTATAATAACATACTTCACTGAAGAACCAAAAAGTGTTTATTTTTGTTGAAAAATATATTTGATACTATGCAATCAATTGAAGCCAACGGATATTCTATCTATTTTAATGAAAAGGGGTATGATGCAATTAATGACCTTGTTGAAGCGAAAAAGTATTCCTCACTATTCCTATTGGTTGACGAACATACCAATGAATTGTGTTTATCCAAATTTTTACCTCAATTGGCTGTAGAAGTTCCTATAGAAATCATTGAAATTGAATCTGGTGAAGGTAGTAAGAACATCACCACCTGTGTGGAAATTTGGTCCATTCTTTCCGATCTAGGTGCTGATCGAAAAAGTGCAATTATCAACCTTGGAGGAGGCGTGATTACTGATATAGGCGGATTTATTGCTTCTACTTTCAAAAGAGGTATTGATTTTATTAATGTTCCCACCACTTTATTAGGAATGGTTGATGCTTCTATTGGAGGAAAAAATGGTGTGGATTTAGGAAATTTAAAAAATCAGATTGGAGTAATTAATGTTCCACAAATGCTTTTGATTGATACTAATTTTTTAGAAACATTACCCCAAAGAGAAATGCGTTCGGGATTGGCTGAAATGCTGAAACATGGTTTGATTTACGATAAAAACTATTGGGAACAATTTCTAGATTTAAGCCAATTGAATTTTGATGATTTAGATCAATTGATTTATCGTTCTGTGGAAATTAAAAATGAAATCGTAAAACAAGATCCCACAGAAAATGGAATTAGAAAAGCATTGAACTTCGGGCATACTTTAGGGCATGGAATTGAAAGTCATTTTTTAGAAACTGAAACACCCCTCCTGCATGGTGAAGCTATTGCTATTGGAATGATTCTAGAAAGTTATATTTCAAAAGAAAAAGGATTGCTTACCAATGAGGAATTTCATCAAATAAAATACATCATTACTAACCTATTTGACGAGCATCTTTTCACCGATAATGATGTGCAAGCGATACAAGATTTACTAATTCATGACAAGAAAAATGAGTATGGAAAAGTACAATTCGCATTGCTAAATAGTATTGGAAAAATAATAATTAATCAATCGGTTGAAAATGAATTAATTATTAATAGTTTTAAAGATTACATATTGTAACATTATTTTTATAAAAAATATTGCAATTCGCTTATTTTATTTTTTACATTTGCGCTGATGATAAGAAACAACAACACTAATGCTACTAGCACTTTCACGCTAAAAACCAATACCGGTTTTCAAGTATTGTGTGTTGCATTTTTGACATCCATTAGAACTGTTTTAGGCTTGTTTTTAGAGATTATTAAATCGGAGACTGAAAAACTACCTATTGTATATGCTAATATTAGGGTTTGAATGATCGATTAATTTCAGTTTAATATTAATCTAAAGCAAACACATCAAACACTAATGAATACAAAATATTTCGACTTAATCAATCAGACTTACTATTTTCCACAAGAAGAATTTACCCTAAGTAAAGAAAATACACTTCAATTTCACAATATCGATTTGATGAAATTGGTGGAGCAATATGGCACCCCATTAAAATTTACTTATTTACCACAAATTTCTAATAACATTAAAAAAGCCAAAAACTGGTTTCGAAATGCTATGGAAAAAAACAAATACGAAGGTAAATATTACTATTGCTATTGTACCAAAAGTTCTCATTTTGAATACATCATGAATGAAGCTTTCAAAAACAATATTCACATTGAAACTTCTTCTGCTTTTGATATCAATATTGTTGAGAATTTATTAGAAAAAGGAAAAATCAACAAAAGCACTTATATTATCTGTAATGGTTTCAAAAGAGATCAATATGTAACCAATATAGCTCGATTGATAAATAATGGTCATAAAAACACCATTCCCATTATAGATAATTATGAAGAGTTAGACCTACTTCAAGCAGAAATCAAAGGAAAATTCAAAATCGGAATCCGAATTGCTGCTGAAGAAGAACCTAAATTTGAGTTCTATACTTCTCGTTTGGGAATAGGATATAAAAACATCGTTCAGTTTTATAAAAAACAAATCCAGGAAAATGATAAACTGGAATTGAAAATGCTTCACTTTTTTATCAATACGGGGATTAATGATAATGCGTATTATTGGAATGAATTGGTAAAATGTATTAAAGTATATATCGCACTTAAAAAAGAATGTCCATCACTTGATGGTCTGAATATTGGCGGTGGATTTCCAATTAAAAATTCATTAGCATTTGAATATGATTATCAATATATGATTGATGAAATCATCAATCAAATTAAAATTGCTTGCGAAGAAGCTGAAGTGGATGTTCCTAATATTTTTACCGAGTTTGGTTCGTTTACAGTGGGTGAATCTGGTGGTGCCATCTATCAAGTGTTGTATCAAAAACAGCAAAATGATAGAGAAGCATGGAACATGATTGATTCCTCATTTATCACCACTTTACCAGATACTTGGGCGATTAACAAACGTTTTATTATGTTGGCTGTTAACCGTTGGAATGATTCTTACGAAAGAGTCTTATTAGGTGGAATGACTTGTGATAGCGATGACTATTACAATTCAGAACAAAACATGCACGCCATTTATTTACCAAAATACAACAAAGAGAAACCCTTATATATTGGATTTTTCAATACAGGAGCTTACCAAGAGACCATTGGAGGTTTTGGAGGATTGCACCACTGTTTAATTCCTCAACCAAAACATATTTTGATCGACCGAGATGAAAACGGAATTCTGGCAACCGAAGTGTTCTCTGAACAACAAACCGCTGAAGATGTTTTAAAAATTTTGGGGTATACTAAATAAATAAGATTAAAATAATAAAAAACTGTTTGAAGTTTTAAAAAAATAGTTTTTCTTTGGACTCCAAACTACAACAAATAAATTTAAACAAACAAAATGAGCAAAGGACCAATAAGTCAGTTTATTGAAAAGAACTACCTACATTTCAATTCAGCTGCTTTAGTAGATGCTGCCAAAGGATATGAGCAACATTTATTGGAAAATGGAAAAATGATGATTACGTTGGCTGGTGCCATGAGTACTGCCGAGTTAGGGAAATCGTTAGCAGAGATGATTCGTCAAGATAAAGTACATATTATTTCATGTACAGGAGCTAACCTTGAGGAAGACATTATGAATTTAGTAGCTCACAATTCATACAAAAGAGTTCCTAACTATCGCGATTTATCTCCACAAGAAGAATGGGATTTATTAGAAAATCACTACAATAGAGTTACCGATACCTGTATACCTGAAGAAGAAGCTTTTAGAAGATTACAAAAACATATTCATGCTATTTGGAAAGAGGCTAACGACAAGGGAGTTAGTTATTTTCCACATGAATTTATGTATCAAATGCTAAATTCAGGGGTTTTGGAACAATACTATGAAATTGATCCAAAAGATTCTTGGATGTTGGCGGCAGCTGAAAAAAACTTACCAATTGTAGTTCCAGGATGGGAAGACAGTACGATGGGTAATATTTTTGCATCCTATTGTATTAAAGGAGAATTCAAACCTACCACTATGAAAAGTGGTATTGAATACATGATGTGGTTGGCCGATTGGTATCCAAAAAATTCAGGTGGTAAAGGAGTTGGTTTCTTCCAAATTGGAGGTGGTATCGCCGGAGATTTCCCAATATGTGTAGTGCCGATGTTATATCAGGATATGGAAATGCATGATGTTCCATTTTGGAGTTATTTCTGTCAGATTTCTGATTCTACCACTAGTTATGGTTCGTATTCAGGTGCGGTTCCAAATGAAAAAATTACTTGGGGTAAACTAGACATTCATACACCTAAGTTTATCATTGAATCGGATGCTACAATTGTTGCACCTCTAATTTTTGCTTATTTATTAGATTTATAATACCATTTTATGAGAAGAATTATTGTTGATTATGCCAAGCTAACAGGCGACATATTAAACTTATTAGTAGAAAAATTTCCTGACGGATATGATGACTCTGATATCATTCGTTTTAGAAATGCTCAAAATGAACTTATTGAAGCAGTTGAAGTTCGAACAGAAGACACTATTTATTTAGTGAAAGTAAGTACGAAATTGGCCAGCAGAATGGAAAAATTTGACGAAGACGATGATTTAGATTCAGTAATTGAGCCAATCATACCTGTTGCTGGTTTGGATGATGATGAAGATGTTTCGGATGATGATGACGTTGAAGTAGATTTATTAAAAGACAAAGGTGGTTCAGATGATGGCGACGACGACGATGATGAAGAAGATTTACCTTCTGATAACTTTGACGACGAAGACGACGATTTAGAATAAGAACAGTCATAAAACATTCTAAAAAATCCCAAATTCCATATTATAAATGGAATTTGGGATTTTTAGCTTTATAAGTTGTTATTTGATAGCTGTTCTATAAATATCTTTCCTCAAAAACTTTTTGATGATGGTTTTGATGTCCTATAATTACAAATCCGATGGCTCTCACCGACATCGGATTATTGGATGCTATTCCACTTCGTAAAAGTTGTTCTTCATTGAATGATTTGAACAATAATAAAGTAGCGTGGCGGACCGACGACAATTCAGTTAGCAATTCCATGATACTTCTATGGTTTGCATTGGCCTCGTCTACATAATCATTTTCTTCAAAACCTGGCAATTCGGTGACATCCTTTCGTGCAAAGCACAGTGCTCTGTAGGCAAAAATACGTTCCGCATCAATCAAATGTTGGATAATATCTTTAATAGTCCATTTGCCTTCAGCATAGCGATAATCAAATTTATCCATTGGAATGTCTTGCACAAACTTGATGAAACGATGCAAGGAAATTTCAAGTTCTTCTACTAAAGTATATTCCTCAGAAACTTGAGCAATGTAATTACCATAGTAAGAAGCATATTCTGTTGGCTGTAATTGGGAAGGTTTCATTTATAAAAACTATTTTATGTTAAATTTGTAGTCGACAATTAAGCTGAATTTCTACTCGCGTTCGTATTTCCAAACAAGGAACGCATTACTAGTTTTTCATACACTGGAAGCAATTTATCTTCACTATTAAACTCTTTAATCAAATTAATCATCATCAAAGCATATTGTTGAATGGTTAATAAAGGCAAGACAATATCTTCTCTCATTTTAATAGAAGCTTTTCCATCGGGATAGTTTTCCATCAGTTCATTGTGCCCTGCAATTTTCAACAACAATCGCTTGGTCAATAGGAATTCGTCATAAATTATTTGCCAAAAATCACCAAATTCTGAATCTTTCATCATGTATTGCGTTAATGGAAAAAAGGATTTCGCCAAAGACATCATACTATTTTCCAAAAGGGTTCTAAAGAAAAGAGAAGAATCAAATAGGGTTTGTACTTTTTCCCATTGATCAGTGTCTTCATAATGTTTTAATGCTGTTCCAACACCAAAAAATCCAGGAACATTTTGTTTCATCTGACTCCATGAACCCACAAAGGGAATGGCACGCAAATCAGCAAAGTTCAATTCACTTCCAGAATTTCTTTTAGCCGGACGACTACCAATATTGGTTTTAGAATAGTATTTCAGTGTGCTCATCTTCTCCAAATAAGGAATGAATTTACGATGATTTTTAAAACTTAAATATTTATCAAAGCCTATTTGTGCTAATGCATCAATTATATTCTTTTCGTCTGGAGTTAAATTGGGTTCTTCTTTATTGAAAATTTGATTGGAAACTCCAGCACTTAATAAATTTTCTAAATTATAACGACACGATTCGGGAGTTCCAAAATTACTACTGATGGTTTGTCCTTGAATAGTCAATTGAATCTCATTGTTTTCAATAGTAGAGCCTAACGATGCGTAAAATTTGTGCGTTTTCCCTCCTCCACGAGCCGGCGGACCACCACGACCGTCAAAGAAAATCACTTTGATTCCATATTCTCTAGAGATAGCAGTGATGTTTTCTTTAGCTTTAAAAATTCCCCAATTGGCCATTAAGTAACCACCGTCTTTGGTTCCATCCGAAAAACCAAGCATTATGGTTTGAGTATTGCCTCTATTTTTCAAATGAGCAGCATATTCCTTATTAGTGTATAATTGTTCCATTATAATATCGGCATGATG
>CAIWKX010000158.1 GCA_903913315.1 uncultured Bacteroidota bacterium
CTCATTTTTCGCTAGAACGAGCTCATTTTTCACAAAAACGAGCTTGGTTTTAACAAAAACGAGCTTGGTTTTCACAAAAACGAGCTTGGTTTTCGCAAAAACGAGCTTGGTTTTCACAAAAAAGAGCTTGGTTTTCACAAAAACGAGCTTGGTTTTGACAAAAACGAGCTTGGTTTTGACAAAAAAGAGCTTGGTTTTGACAAAAAAGAGCTTGGTTTTCACAAAAATGAGCTTGGTTTTCACAAAAACGAGCTCGTTTTACGCAAGAAAGAGCTCTTTATTCACAATACTGGGAGTAGTCTTTCAATTGTGTAAACTCAAAATAAAAACTACTACACAAACCTAAATTACAGTCGTATCGCTAACCTAGGTTGGGTTATTTGCAAGCAAGACTTTCAAATCCGTTCAGGTTTATTTATTGATTAACTTAAAGAACTCGGAGCGGTTTTCAATATTCATAATATCATAAATTACTTTAAGATGGTATTTTACGGTATTTTCAGAAATAAAAATAGTATTGGCAATTTCTTTATTGGTTTTCCCTTGCCTAAGTAAATCAATAATTTCTAATTGTCGTTCCGTAAGTTTAAAGGCCCCTAAATCTATTTTGGTAAACCCTTGTGTAGATAGGCTAGAAGTTAAGATTTGTATTTCATCATGAATACGTATGTTTTCTTTTTCAAGTAAAATATTCTTTTCTTTATTCGACTTTAAAAAACGATAAAACAAATACAAGCCACCCAATAAAGCAATACAAAAAATACAAAGAAAATTTCGAATTAAATTACTCCGATTCAAATCAAATTCTTGTTTTTGTATTTCTTTATCTTTTTCTAATATTTTTAATTGGTTGCATTTGTTATTAGCATTATAAACAACATTCATAGAGTCTATAATTTGAAACGATCGAAATGCATTTTTACAAGTTTTATAGTCACAAGAACATTGTGCTAAAAAAAGTCTTCTTGGAGGTACTAATGGGTCATTTTTGCTAGTGCAGTGTCTTGTATTTTACTCAAAAATACAATCATACAAGTAGCACCAATTGCCGCAAAAAGCATGTCTGATTGTGAATCCCAAATATCGCCTTGGGTACCTAAAAAAGCATCGCCACCACTACCAGTAGAAAGAGATACCCACCATTCAATCCATTCATAAGCAGCACTAATGGCAAGACAAATGGCTACTATAATAAAATTGAAAAACGATTGGTTGGCCACAACGGACTTTCGGATAAACAATTCTCTAATGATAAGGGCAGGAACAAACCCTTGTGCAAAATGACCTAGTTTGTCATAATTGTTTCTAGATTGATGGAATACTTCTTTTATCCAATCAAACAATGGGACTTCAGCATAAGTATAATGACCTCCCACAAACAAAATAATGCTGTGTACTAGAATAAAGAAATAAGTGAAATTACTAAAGGTAAACCGTTTATAAGTAAAGGCTAACACTGTAAAACCTATTAGAGCAGGTACTACTTCTAAAAACCAAGTAAAGTATTCTTTGGGATGGATTGCTGAAAGAACAAGACTAATAAAGAATAAAGCAATAATAAGTGAAAGCTGCCGCATAATGATAGTGTAATAAAAAAATAAATATAAATCTTTTTTAGGAAGTTTCTCTAAATTATTTAGATAATCAATCCTATAACACGATAAATATCAGCTTTGTTTTCAACCTTTTGGTCTACTTTTACATAATTAACCATAAACTCAATGCAGTATGAATTTTTTTAAAATAAAAACATCTTGGTCCAATGCTGAATTGATTCCTTTGAAATTATGTATTGCGTCGGCTTACTTAATGCTTGGAGCTTACTTCAATGATTTTTTTAGTAAATGGTATATGTTGCTAGCCATCGTATTTCTAATCACTGTTTCAGCCTCGGTGTATATGTGGTTCACAAAAATGAAAGAAAGCAAAAAGAAATAATTATGCTACCAATAACAACATCGTATACCCAAGGCAAGCGATGTTGTTTATTTATTGTATAATATATTGTTTTAAAGCACCATACCTCCAGCTACCTCAATACGTTGTCCATTAATCCATTTGGCATCATCAGTACATAAAAAGGCAACTACACTTCCTATATCATCAGCATTACCCACACGACCTAATGGGTTTAAAGTTGATAAAAAACTTTTCATTTGCGGATTATTTCTAATGGCTGCTCCATTAAAATCAGTTTCAATAGGACCTGGTGCAATGGTATTGGCACGAATACCACGATGACCATATTCCTTTGCTACATATTTGGTGAAATTTTCAATAGCCGCCTTCAATGACGAATATACCGAATAGCCAGGAACAGTGCTCCGTGTGGAACCCGAAGATAAGAAAATTAATCCACCATTATCCTGAATATGTGGCAACATTTTTTGAGTTAAAAAATATACACCCTTAAAGTGAATATTGTTTAAGTTGTCAAAAAGTTCTTCGGTAACATCAGCAATAGGAGCCGTAGCACCAATTCCTGCATTGTTGATTAAGAAATCTAAGGTGTCTCTATTCCAATGCTGTTGTAATTCGGTTTTTACTTGTTCGACAAAATTAGTATAAGTGTCTAGTTTACTCATGTTAAGTGGCAATGCAACAGCTTTTTGACCACTCGCAATAATAGTAGCTACCACAGCTTCGGCTTCGTTTTTGCTTGTATTGTAAGTTAGAATTACGTCTATATTTTTTTTGGCTAATGATAAGGCCATGTCTCTTCCTAAACCACGACTACCACCTGTAACTAATGCAATTTTAGTATTCATTTATATATGTTTTTATTGATAATGTTTCAAATTTACAAAAAGAGGCAATAGGAGGTACTGAAACAAATTATAAAATTTCAAAATAATTAGAATATAGATAGATACATTTTTAAAGTAACAGATATTTAAATTCAATATAAGTTAAAAAGAGTAGTTGAACGTTTTTTTAAACCGTATTACGAATATTTTAACAGATATTATCATGTTGGTTTTAACTTTATAAAATAAAAAATGATTAACCATTAAAACCCTTTAGTTATGAAATCATTTATACCCTATTCGTTTATATTTCTGTTTTTTTCTATAGCATCTTTTGCGCAATGCACTATCTCCTCTACTACCAATTCGAGTAGTTTGACCTGTGGAAGTGGTTTTTTAAGTGGCTGTAATGGTATAGTATATATTGGAGACGGTGTAAATCCTATTACTATAAGCATGAATGCTTCACTAGACCTAACTTGTTTAGGGTCTATTCAGTTAATTATTAGAAATGGTGCTACTTTAGATTTTTCTCCTGGGAATAATAGTTTATTGCTTGCCGCAGGTTCTTCCATAAATTTTCAATCAGGTTCTGGTTTAATTGGAGGTTCTTGTAATGCTTCTGAAAGAATAAAAATTGGAGGTGTAACTATAGCTAGTTGTAATGGGGGTGGAGGAGCTACTTATGATTTCTCACAATTATTGAGTAGTGGAGGCTATAATGTAGTTAGTGCAACTATTACTTCTGCAGTCGTTTGTGGTTCTGGAAGTTTTACAATAAACGCTGTTGCAAGTCCTTCATCAGGTGCTGTCATTAAGTGGTACAACGTTGCTAGTAATGGTACTGCAATTGCGACTGGAAATTCGTATACCTCACCAAATCTATCTTCATCTACAACCTATTATGTTGAAGCAACTATAGGAGCTGTAACTACGCCTCGAATTGCTGTGGCGGCAACGGTTCATTCATTACCAACTACTCCTATAGTTGTAATAACACCACCAACTTGCACTACAGTTACAGGAACCATTACGGTTACCGCTCCCTCAGAAGCTGGCATGACGTATAGTAAAGATGGCACAACTTACAGTAACACTACAGGAATATTTTCGGGCGTTGCTTCTGGTACTTATCCAATAACTGCTAAGAATTCTTTTGGCTGTGTCTCAGCCGCTGCAAGCGCTGTTGTAGCTCAAACAGTAAATACGTGGAATGGCTTAGTTTGGTCAACAGGTGCATTACCTACTAAAGATCAAAAGATAGTTTTTGATGGAGACTATGTAGCAAGAACTGATATGACAGGGTGTTCATGTCAAGTAAAATCAGGAGCTATTGATTTTTATTCCGGATACAATTTAATTTTAACTAATGAATTAAATGTCAGTGGAGGTTCTTTGACTTTTGAAGATTCTACAAGTCTTCTTCAAACCAATGATGCTGCAATTAATAGTGGACCTATCACATACAAAAGAAAAACTACTCCCTTAAAACAGTATGATTATACCTATTGGTCTTCCCCAGTAACTAATTTTACTTTAAGTCAATTAGGCACTAACTCTTTATTTTTTAACTATAGTCCCGTTGCCAATAATTGGGTTGCTCAATCAGGATCTACTACTATGATTTCAGGAATGGGATATATTGGTAGAGCGCCCAACAATTTAAACTACGCCTCGCCACAAATTGTGGAGACTGATTTTGTGGGAACTCCTATTAATGGTGTAGTAACGGTTCCAATAATAAAAAACGCAGGAACATTAAACTTAATTGGAAATCCATATCCTTCATCACTAAACGCCGATTTATTTTTGTCTGATACTGCCAATAGCAGTAATGTAAATGGTACTATTTATTTATGGACACATAATACCGCTATTACTAATAATAATTATTCTGCCAATGATTATGCTAAATATAATTTAACTGGAGGCGTGGACACTGCTTCAACAGCATTATCTGGAGGGGCTACTCCTACAGGTAAAATTGCATCTGGTCAAGGTTTCTTTATTGAAGCAAATTCAGCATTATCCAATGGTAGTTATACTGCTACATTTAAAGATGCCATGCGCATTAGCACTGGTAATAATCAATTTTTTAAATTACCTAATCAATCCAATCCCCCTATAATAGAAAAACATCGAATTTGGATTTCGTTATCTAATCAAGAAGGAGCTTATAGTGAATCATTAATAGGATATATAGAAGGCGCAACTAATGGTTTTGATTCTCTATATGATGGTAAAATGATTCCTTCTCAAACCATTTTATCATTATACACCATGATAGGGGCGGAGGGTTATTCCATTGAAGGCAGAAGCTTGCCTTTTGATGATTCGGATGTTATTCTTCTGGGATATAACGCTACTAAAGCAGGAGAAGTGACCATTAATTTAGAGAATTTTGATGGAATATTTAATTATCAAAACGTTTATCTTTATGACAAATACGATAATAGCTATACTGATTTAAAAGCAAAATCCTATACTTTTACAACCGCTGTAGGAACCTTTAACGATCGTTTTGAATTGAGATATACTATTCCTTCATTAAACACAAACATTTTAGAGAGCACTGCTGAGAATATAAAAATTAGTACTGTTAATCATCAACTTATAATTTCTTCCCTATTGAATACTCTTTCTAAAATTGAAATTTATGATATTTTAGGAAACAGAATATATTCTAAAGAACAATTGAATAGTAATGAGTATCAAACCGAATGGAATGCTATGGCTACTCAAGTTGTTATCGTAAAAACAACTTTGGAAAACCATGAAACCTATACAAAAAAAGCGATTGTAAATTAATCCCTCAAATAGAAATAGATATTACCCCTAATTTTTTTTGAGTTTTGAAACTCCTAATCAGCACTGATTGGGAGTTTTTTTTATTCCATTCTTCCATTATAAAATTATTACCTCTGGGGCTAAACGAAGTACAATTCTTCTTTTAAAATTCACAAGAATATCGCAAGAGTACCATTTTGAAATAGTTCATAATGTATTTCATCGCACTTTTAAGTAGTAATTTAAGTGGAATTAAGATTGACTTAACTTAATTTAACAGTCTAAATAAAATATACTTTTACCCGTTAGTTTTAAAAAACAACACAATCATGACAAGAAAAGAATTTTTAGAAAAAGTAGGAATTGGTGCCGCCATAGCTTTAGTTCCAGCATGTGTAGGTGGATTAGCTACTGGTTGTAGCAAAGAAGATAACAATCCTATACCAGCCCCAACAAACGTTAATTTTACATTAGATGTTAGTTCAGGAGCATTGGCCACTAACGGTGGGTTCTTAGTGACAAATGGTATTATTGTAGCAAGAACAACAACAGGAACTTTTATAGCGGTTTCTGCGGCTTGCACCCATCAAGGGACAACAATAAATTATAATTTTTCGGGTAATAATTTTATTTGTCCACATCATGGAGCCCAATTTAATAGCTCAGGAGTTGTTACTCTAGGTCCTGCAAGTTCAAATTTAGCATCCTATCACACCTTGTTAACTGGTACGTCATTAAAAGTATATTCGTAAAAAAAATAGAATAATTATAGTGGTATTTAATAATTATTATTACTTTTAGCTTGAAGTTATATATTATATTGTATTTATGAAAAGAATCTTAATTGTAGAAGATGAAATTGGAATTTCAAACTTTTTAACTCAAGGACTAGAAGAGGAGGGATTTGATGTTACCGTGGCCAATAATGGGGTAACAGGATTAGAATTGGCAATTAATAGAAAACCCAATTTAATAATATTGGATTGGATGTTGCCTAAGATGTCAGGTTTAGAAGTTTGTAAAAGAATTAGAGAAAAAAATAAAGAAGTTCCAATCATTTTTTTAACTGCACGCGATACTATCCAAGAAACTATTGATGGATTAAAAGCTGGTGCTAATGATTATATCAAAAAACCTTTTAGTTTTGATGAATTACTAGAACGAATTAAAATTCATTTTAGAAATAACTTAAAAAATGAAATAATCACTCTAGGTAAAATTAAAATTGATGTTTCAAAGTATAAAGTATTTTGTGAAAACAAAGAGATTCCGCTAACGCAAAGGGAATTTGAGTTATTAACTTATTTAGCTAAAAATAAAGGAAGAGTTTGTTCACGAACAGAAATTATTGAAAACGTGTGGAATATTTATTTTGAATATGACACAGGAGTAATTGATGTATTTATGAATGCCATTAGAAAAAAGCTTGGGTTGAATAAAGAAGAAGATAATATCAAAACCGTTAGAGGTGTTGGATATATCGCCGAAGATTAATTATGTTCTCATTTTCATTTAAAAATAGAATTGCTTTTTACTACATTATATCAACGGCACTGCTGATTTTTGTGGTGTTTATTGCAATTTATGAAATGGTGGCATTTACTGTTTATAATAAAGTAGATGAACACATCAATATTGAATTAAATGAATATTCTGAAAAAATAAATGTAGGGCAAAATCAAATAGAATTAAGAGATGCTGATGAATGGAATCAAAGAGAGCATAGTGAAGTTGCTGTTGACCCTGTCTTTCTTCAAATTACGGATAGTATAGGAACAATTATAGAGAAATCTGAAAACTTAAAGAAGGAAAACTTATTATATAATTACAAATTAAAAACTAAAAGGATAACTGATGTTAAGTTAGCAGGGAAATTAGTTAGACAAATTCAAGCGCCATTATATAATAAAAAAAAAATAATTGGGTATTTAATAATAGCTGTATCATTAGAAGAAGAAATTGCTATTTTACATAAGCTTAGGGTAATTTTGTATATAACTTTTCCAATAGTTTTATTTGTTTTATTCTTTGTAGCGCAATTTATTGCGGGAAGAAGTATCAAACCCATCAATTCAATAATTGAAACTTCGAATACAATTACCAAAGATAATTTAACTTCAAGGATACCTTTACCGAGTGATTATGATGAATTATATATTCTGTCTGATACCATAAATAAATTGCTGGATAGGGTGAAGAATACTATAGATCGAGAAAAACAATTTACCTCTGACGCTTCACATGAATTAAGGACTCCATTATCCATTATAAAAGGAACATTGGAGGTTTTGATCAGAAAACCGCGTAATGCTGAAGAATACAAGGAAAAGGTTAATTTTTGTATTACTGAAGTGGATCGAATTAATGATTTGGTAGATCAGTTATTACTTTTAGCTCGATTTGAAAATCAAAAATTATCATTAAATGTAGAATATGTAAACATTAATGAATGTGTTTCAGAATCTATTAATAGGTTTGATGATAAAGCCAAATTAAAAAATATTTCCGTAGTTAGAAACTTTCCAAAAGAAGACCTTTATGCAAAAACAGATGGTTATTTTCTAACTATAATTTTACACAACCTTATTTCTAATGCTATAAAATACTCAAAGGTTAGCGGAACAGTAGATGTAATTATTGAAAAAGTAGATTGCAAAACCCTTATTAAGATCATTGATAATGGTATCGGAATATCTGAAAATGAAATTAATAAAGTTTTTGACGCTTTTTATAGAACTACAACTTCAACAAACCATCCTGAAATTAAAGGTACAGGCTTGGGATTATCAATTGCCAAAAGACTTTGCGATATTTTAGAAGTTGATATTACTATTTCTAGTGAAGTAAATCTTGGAACTACTTTAACATTAAGTATATCTTAATGGATTAACTCTGTTTATTTTATTTGAAATAAGATACATTAGCTCAAAATAAATACGTTATATAATATGAACGGTGCACACTTACACATGGTTGTCAACCATTTCCCAATAATAGGAACAATTTTAGGATTTGGAATTTTAATAGCAGGTATATCTTTAAAAAATAATACTATTAAAAACACAGCGTATTGTCTATTTGTTGTAGGCGCAATTTTTGCTGCGATTAGTATGGCAACAGGAGATGGGGCAGAAGATATGGTGGTAAAGATGCCAACCGTAGGTAGACATATTATTCATGAACATGAAGAAATGGCTGAAAAACTGGCCCTGATTTTATATATATTAGGAATGATCTCTATAATAGGATTGTATTTTAATTTTAAAAAGAAACCTAAAGCTAATTTAGTTTCATATCTAGCATTGACAATAGTTATTGTAGCCATTTTTTTAGGAAAAGAAACAGGAACTACCGGTGGTGAAATTCGTCATACAGAAATTAGACAAATACAAAATAGTATTGAAGTATCTAATTCTAAACAATAAACTATACACTAGTCACTAACAATTGAGCATGACTTTTTAAACGCTCAATAAGTAAGTTCATCATTCTTTTGTTCAAATTGGAAGAGTTAGTAATATATTCAGCATATTCCTCAATTGTAAACAAAGCAATGATCATTCCTTTAAGAGAATTTCTAAACTTAATATCTCTTTGAATAACATTTTCGATATATGACATTTTTTTTTCAGGGGGCAAGCTAAAAAATACATTTTTTTGCTTGATAGCATAATTAATAAATACTTCAATAAATAAATCATTTTGAAGTTTCATAATTGGTCGTATCGTTTTGTTTTGAAATAGTTCTTCCGCGCTTGAATCTTTGGATAAGCTCCCTACAATCTCACCTCTAAATTCTAATAAAAACAAATCTCGATTTTCCATTTTTCTTATAAAATTAAAAAAAAACCTCTGTAAAATTACAGAGGTTCATTTTATTTATTAAAAACAGATTGTTAATATTATTTGGCAACTCTAAAGGTTACTTTTCTTACTAATCTTCTTGCTTCTGGAGAATCTGGAGCAACACTAGTATCTTCTCCTTGCGAAATAACATTTAATCTTGAAGGGTCTATACCGGCTTTCACTAATACCTTTTTAATATTTTCAGCTCTTTCTTTTGCTAATAAATTATTTTTGTCAGTTTTTCCAATTTCATCAGCATGACCAACAATATCGATGCTTGCGTTTGGATGGTTTCTCAAAAATGTTAACATGAAATCTACACCTTCTGTTGACGCATCTGTCGATTTAGTTTTTCCACTATCAAAATAAGTACAAACATATCCTTCATTAACTAATCGCAGTACAGCATCTTCACTAGTTTCTTTTATTGCTTTTTCAGAAGATTCTTTAGCTGTTTTTTCTACATATCGCTCTAACTCGTCTGGAACACCATTTCTATTTAAGTCAATCATTCTTCCTCTAGTGTCAACAGCTACTCCTGCCACTGAATTGTTTTCTTGATCTAAATAATCTGGAACGCCATCTTTATCAGTATCATTCATTAATGTTTGAATATCACTGATTTTTTTATCTAAAGCTTCAAGCTTTTGCATGTTTTTATCTTTGATTTGAGCCCAATCACCATGTATATCATTTTTTCCTAGAGAATAAGTTAGTCCTAATGAAGTAGTAACCATTTGACCATTCAAATTATTGGAGGAATCAGAATACGAACCGTCCCAATTAAAATGCTGTCTAAAGCTATTTTGAATAGAAATATCTAACAAAACAGCCATTTTTTTGGAAATTCGATATTGTGGTGAAGCACCTAAAACTAGGCTACCATTATATTCTGTTCTTCCGTAGTTATGCGTTATTGGCTTTGGATCAATTATAGGAATAGGGGCAGGAGTCTCTGTTTTTGATGTCATTCTATCTATCTTGATACCTCCATGTGCTAATATACCAAACCGTTTTAAATTATCTTCAACACCAAAAAGTCTACTAAGATTAATAACACCTTGCATTGAAAATCCAGTTATTTGCATTTCAAAAGGTAAACTTCTATTATCTTTAACAGGCTTTAAGTCTTCATAATCAAGATCGAATTTAAAACCAAATTTTGGACCTATCATATATCTAGCTCCTAATGAAAAACTATTTGCTTGGGGTTTTCCAATAAAAGTATGAGAATCACTTGAATAATACCCAGTCATGTAAGGTTTTACACCTTTGGCTTGTCCAACAGTAGCTTCAATTGTCCATTTGTTATATTGAGATGAAATTGAATCTTTTTTTACAGTCTTGTCTTGAGCGGTAACGGTAAGAGATCCAGCAACAAGTAACAATAAAGATACTAATGTAATTTTTTTCATTTTAGATAATATAGATTAAAATACTTGGATTTATTTGCAAATATAATAGATTGCAGTAAATTACCAACTTTTTAATAAACAAAAAAGTATATATTTATATCCTGACAAACCATATTATTCGAAAATCATTAAATTTGTTTCATTTAAAAAAGACATAAAATGAGATTTCATACTAGAAAGTGGGTTAAACCTGAAGATTTGAACCCGAATAGCACATTATTTGGAGGAAGATTATTAGCTTGGATTGATGAAGAAATAGCGCTTTATGCTATAATCCAATTGGAAAGCCCTAGAATTGTAACCAAACACATGTCAGAAATCAATTTTAGAAGTTCAGCCAAACAGGGAGATATTGTAGAAATTGGAATTGATGTAGTTAAATTTGGAACAACCTCAATAACATTGATGTGTGAAGTTCGAAATATGATGACTAAGGAAACCATTATTACTATTGATACTATTACGATGGTAAGTGTTGGTTTAGATGGTAAACCACGTCCTCATGGTAAAACAAAAATAGAGTATATTGAAGATAGATTAAAAAAGTAATTATAAGACAAAATCACTTTTATCAGAAAGCACTTCGAAAATTTCTAAATCAAAGTATTGTGTTGAAGCTATAATATGGTCAAAGATATCAGCCATAATATATTCGTATTGTACAAATCTTTGATCTTTTGAAAATGCATAAATTTCTAATGGAATTCCTTGAGCTGTAGGTTGTAGTTGTCGACAAAGCAAAATCATATCTTTGTTTATTCCAGGATATTGTTCTAAATAATTTGTAATGTATTTTCTAAATAAACCAAAGTTTGTTATGTTTCTTCCATTGATTGCAAGTGTTTTATCAACGTTGTGATTTTTATTATACTTACCAATTTCAATTTGCTTATTATCTATATAGTCAGTGATCAACTGAATTTTTTTCATTTTTTGCAATTCATCATCTGTCAAAAACCGGATGCTTTGCGCTTTAATTAGGATGTGTCTTTTAATCCTTCTACCATCAGAGTCTAACATTCCACGCCAGTTTCTAAATGAATCTGAAATTAAACTATAAGTTGGTATAGTGGTGGTTGTATTATCAAAATTTCTAACTTTTACTGTAGCTAAATTAATTTCAATAACATCACCATCAGCACCATATTTATCAAATGTAATCCAATCACCAATTCGAACCATATCGTTTAATGATACTTGTACACTAGCAACAAAACCTAAAATAGTGTCTCTAAAAATTAAAATTACAATCGCCGAAATTGCTCCTAAAGTTCCTAATAAAGTACTTTTATCAATATCAAATATTTTTGAAATAATAAAACCAATTCCATAGATCCAAAAGACAATCATAATCACCTGAATATAACTATCTATAGGCTTATCATTAAATTTAGGTTTCTCTTTCAGATAATCTTTTATCGCATTGAAAACGCTGCGAATAATCCAAAGAGCAAGTAATATAATATAAATTCCAACAAGTTTTCCAAACATGGATTGCCAATAAATATAATGTTCTAAAATGATTGGAACCGATTTGTAAATAAAAACAAATGGGATTAAGTGAGCAATATATTTGGCGGTTTGATTTGAAACTAATAAGTCATCAAAATTAGTTTTTGTTTTTTTAGCTACAAAAGCTAGAATAGTTACTAATATTAGTCTGAAAATAACATAGATGATATATGCAAAAAAGCATAAAATTATTATGTTTAAAATCAAGCTGATATAAGAAGAAAGTGTATCCCCAAGTTTAATTTTTCGTAGCAAAGGATAACACCAGCCAAATAAATTCTCTAAAAAATCATGCATTTTTTAAGTATTTTCTTTCTATATAAAAAGCACCAAAAGGAATTAATGATCCTAAGATAATTAACGTTACATCTTTGGCACTCCATTTTAGTTTTTCTTTAATGATAAATGATAAATAAAGATAAGCAATAAATAAAATTCCGTGAGTCATTCCAATTGGAAAAAGTAATGTTTTGTATAAAACTAAATTATTAGGTTTTATAAATAACATGTTGGAAAGTAAAATTAAATAGGAAAAACCTTCTGAGATGGCAGTAAATTTGAAAATTTTTATCATTGTGTTTGTTTTGGTCTGCAAAATTAAGTAATAAGGTTAATAATAAACCTAAAAAGTGCATTACTTTTGCAATAATTTAGCATTTATTATGAGTAAAAGAGATTTAAAAAAGTATTTATCAGAATTAAATAAAAATCAACTCGAAGAACACTTAATAGAATTATATGACAAATTTAAGGAGGTAAAAATCTATTATGATTTCGCTTTCAATCCTAATGAAATAAAATTGATTAAAGAGGCTAAATTCAAAATTTCGAATGAATTTTTTCCAGTTAGAGGAAAAAGGCCAAAAATGCGTCGATCAGTAGCACAAAAATTCATTAAACATTTTATTTCGCTTGGTGTTGATGCATTCATCATTGCGGATATAATGCTTTACAATTTAGAAATAGCGCAAGCATTATCAGCAGAAAAACAAATTAATAATATAGCTTTTTATAAAAGTATGCTCATTTCTTTTGAACAAGCAATTAGTTTTATGATTGATAAGGGCATTTTAGAAGATTTTAAAAATAGGGTAGTGCTAATCAAAGAAAATGCGCAACATCAAAATTGGTCAAATGGCTATGAATTTAATGCTATTGTAGAACGATTTGATTACTAAATTAATATTTTTTTTAATAGTAACTCTGAAACTCTTTTTTAATGTATTTTTGCAAAATTGTAAAAATCGCCATGCCTAAAAAAGATTTGCTTGCTGAAATAGAAGAGAAAAAGGAACTTTATAGTTACCAGATAGGCGATATCGACAAAATTTTTGAACGATTAGACCATGCGTCTCACAATTACCATTTATTATATCAATTGCCAACAGGTGGAGGTAAAACGGTTATTTTTTCTGAAATAACAAGAAGGTATTTAGAAAAACACAATAAGAAAGTTGTCGTCTTAACACATAGAATTGAACTTTGTAAGCAAACATCTAAAATGCTCAAAGCTTTTGATGTCAAAAATAAAATTATAAATAGCGCAATAAAAGAACTTCCAGATCAACAAGAATATTCCTGTTTTGTAGCGATGATTGAGACATTGAAAAATCGGCTTAATGATGAAAAATTAGAAATACAAGATGTTGGTTTAGTGATAATTGACGAAGCTCACTTTAATTCATTTAGAAAGTTGTTTAGATCCTTTGAGAATGCATTTATTCTAGGGGTAACTGCGACTCCTTTGAGTTCGAATATTAAATTACCCATGTATGAAAATTATAGCGAATTAATTATTGGTGATACGATTCAAAATCTAATTGATAAAGGCTTTCTAGCTAAAGCAATAACCTATAGCTATGATGTTGGATTAACTTCTTTAAAAGTGGGTATAAATGGTGATTATACGGTGAAATCTTCAGATGATTTATATAGTAATATGGTAATGCAAGAGAAACTTCTACATGCATATACAGAAAAATCACTTGGAAAAAAAACCCTAATATTTAATAATGGAATAAATACATCATTACATGTATATGAAAGTTTTAGACACGCTGGATACAATATAAGACATCTAGACAACACTACGTCTAATGAAGATCGAAAAGAAATATTACATTGGTTTAAAAAAACGCCTGATGCAATTCTAACTTCAGTTGGTATTTTAACAACGGGATTTGATGAGCCTACAGTTGAAAGTATTATTTTAAATCGGGCAACAAAATCGTTAACACTTTATTTTCAAATGATCGGCAGGGGTTCTAGAAAGTTGCCTCATAAAGACAATTTTATTGTTATAGATCTTGGCAATAATGCATTACGTTTCGGTTTGTGGAATAATCCTATAGACTGGCAGCATATATTCAAATCTCCTGAATATTACCTTGACAGTCTTCGTGATGATGCAGATATTGAAAGTAATTTCAAATACGTTATGCCGGATGAATTGAGGAAAAAATTTGGTAAAAGTACAGCTATTTCTATGGATGTTAATGAAGAATTTAAATATACTGTGAAAAATAACCTTAAAGCAAAAACTATTCTTGAAAAATCATTAGAACAACATGCAACAATGTGTGTTGAAAATACGGAAGAATTATCGGAAGCTAGAAAACTTTCTAAAGAATTAAATGATGATATTGAATACAGAATTAGACAATATTGCAATTGTTTAGGAAATGTAACCAAAAACTATAGAAGTTGGTTGATAGAAGATTATACATTAAAACTTATAATTGCAATTGGCAGAGTTTATCGTATTAAAATTATGAAAGAGCTGTAATCGTATTCAGTAACAACATTATTGTTTTGTGTTATAATTTATATTATGTAAAATAGATTGTTTTAATAGCACGTACTATTTTATCTTACTTGTAGTCAAATAAGTGTTACTGTTGCTATAATTTAGTACTTAATAATTCTTTGAAATCTTTCTCTTTTTTACTTTTGTATTTTAACGTATTTTTTATATTTTTATAAAATAATCTACTATTATGACAAATGCTATTTCACAACGTGTAGCGGATTTTTTAAAGGAATACGAACCTTTCAATTACCTTCTATTTGAGGATTTAATGAAAATTGCAAATACTATACGTGTAATCAATTTAGAAAAACATGAAACGTTATTTCAGATTAATGATATTTTGCATGATTCTTTTTATGTAGTTGCATCTGGCATTATTCATTTAACTGTTATCTCGGATGCGGAAGAGACTCTTTTGAATAAATGTTATGCAGGAGATATTTTTGGTTTACGCCCTTTTTTCGCAAAGAATAATTATCAAATGACTGCCAAAGCACGTGATGTAAGTATTGTTTATGCTATACCAATTGCTGCCTTTAAACCTTTTGTGGCGCAAAATACTGAGGTTTTAAATTTTTTATTAGAAAGCTTTGCCTCAAATACTAAAAATAATCTAGATAATCAAAATCATGGCTTAATTTCAGATAACGTTAATTTTTCAGATAACCAATCCGATATGTTATATTTTCAATCTTTGACTTATAACAAAACACCTCTAAAAATTGGAATTGGAACAATGATTAAAGATGCTGCTCAATTAGTGACTGATAATATGTTAGACAGTGTACTAATTACAGAGGACAGCTACCCTGTTGGTATTGTGACCGATAAGGATTTTCGCTCTAAAGTGGCAACAGGACGAGTGGCTTTCTCCAACACTATAGATAAAATTATGGCTGCTCCTGTTATTACAGTCGCTGAAAATATTTCGGTGGCAGAAGCTCAGTTGATTATGCTAAAATATAGTGTCACTCATTTATGTGTCACTCAAGATGGAACCGATAAATCTGAAGTGAAAGGTGTGATTTCTGAACATGATTTGGTTGTTGCTCAAGCAAATAACCCTGGTGTTTTGTTGAAAGAAATTAAACGTTCTCAAACTTCCAAAGAACTGAAATTAGTTCGTAATAAATTAGCCGATATTATCCAATCGTCATTAACTAAAAATATTCCTCTAACTCATATCAATAGTATTGCAGGAGAAATTACCTTAGCAATTGTAAAAAGAGCAGTTGAGCAAGCAATTTTAGATTTAGGCTCTCCCCCTGCTCGTTTTGCTTGGTTGTGCATAGGAAGTCAAGGGCGTAAAGAACAGTTATTATTAACTGATCAAGATAGTATTTTGGTTTTTGATGATGTTTCTGCTGACAAGTATCGTGATGTAAAAGATTATTTTTTAAAATTGGCAAAAAAAACTACTACTACACTAGAAAAAGTTGGATTTTCATTTTGTCCACAAGGACATATGGCTAGTAATATGTTATGGTGTAAATCACTATCTGACTGGACAAAACAATACACAAACTGGATGAATACACCAGGTGAAAAATCAAATGAAATTAGTAGTGTTTTCTTTGATTATGAAATTGCTTTTGGTGAGCAAAAAATAGAAGATGCTATTACTGATGTAATTTTTAAAAATTCCAAAAATAATGCATTGTTTTTTGATTATTTAGGAAATGATGCACTCAAAAAACCCACACCATTAAATTTCTTTAAAAAATTCAATATAGAAGAAGAAGGAGAACATAAGGGAAAATTTGATATCAAAACCAAAGCATTAATGCCATTAATCGATGGAGCACGATTATTAGTTTTGAATAATAATATTAAAGGAATTAATAGCACCTATTTACGGTACAAACAATTAGCGATGATTGATCCAAAATATGCTGAAATTTACATCAATTGCGCTGAAGCTTTTTTAATTCTATCTAAATTTAAAGTACAAGAAGGATTGAAAAATGATAGTTCAGGACAATATATTAATTTGGAAGAATTAAATAAAGTTGATAGAGAAAAATTGAAAAATGCACTTTTTCCAATGAAAGAATTAGAAGATTTAATCAAAGACCGTTTTCAACTTACTCAATTTTCATAATTATGCTGGATTGGTTAAAAAACATACACAAAGAACATCCTGAATTTTGGAAAACATATCTATCTAAACTAGATAAAAAAGGGAATCGATATGTCGCTTTAAGCATTGATTCGACTGGATTAAACCCTAAAAAAGATGTCATTTTATCTATAGGATCCATAGCTATTGTAAATAATAGTATACTTATTGGTGATGTTTTTGAAGTAACCATACCTCAATATAAATTTCTCCATGATAATGGTATGCCAAATGATTTTCTTTTAGAATCGGAACAGCCTAAATTATCAGAAGTTCAAGCAATGGAATATTTTGTTAACTATATTGGCAATGCTACTTTAGTTGGCCATCGAATTAATTTTGATATTGAAATGATTAATGAAGCCCTAGAAAAATTAGGGTGCGGTAGACTGAAAAATGAAGCTTTGGATATAGAAGTTATGTACAAGAAACTTCATGACATCAATAATAAAAACTTCTCTTTAGACGAATTAAGTAATCTTTTCAAAATTGCTAAATCCGAAAGAATTTCTACAACCGATGATGCCTTTACTATTGCACTATTGTTTTTGAAACTTAAGTCTCGATTGGGTTTTAGATAATTGTAATTATCTTTTCAAATCGACCATGGTGTGTTATCGATAGTGGTTTTTCTAATGAACAATCACCTTCTAAATAAGAAGGACAACCATTCCTTTTATTAATTGTAAATGGTCTTTTAATAGCTATTATCTTGTCAAAATCATTTTGTTTTATTACTGCTTCTGAATAAACATATTCTAATTCCATTTGAGTCCTAGTATAAAATATTTGATTTTCATAAACTACTACATCAATCTCTAAATTAAGACATTCAATTTGAATTGGATTGTATTTCCTTATTCCTGTAATACGGTTGTATATCTTGAAAGCTGCTTCCTTCCTACTCCATAAAGTCCAAATCATAATTTCTTTATTTTTAGATGAATTTATAAGTAATTGTTCTTGCAAAGTAAAAATTTTGTCAAGAAAACCTTTTCGCTTCCAATTACTTTCTTTTCGTGCTAAAGCCAAATCTACAATGTCATTTCCTATCATTCTTTTGCTGCTAATTTGGTCTCTATGATCTCTAAAGCCGCTTTAATTGTCAACATATTTTCCATTGATTGATTGTCTATTTCAATATCGAATGCTTCTTCTGTATCTAAAACTATGTCCACTAAATTAGCTGAATTTATTTGTAAATCGTTAATAAAATCGGTGTCTTCTGTGATATTTTGAAAAGCTTCTTCATTCTTTACAAAAGGTTTTACAATCGATTTTAATTTTTCTAAAGTTTCTTTTTTGTTCATAGTTTATTTGTATTTTTTAAATATAACACACCCATTAACATCACCAAATCCAAAACTAGCCTTGGCAACAATATTAATTTCTTTTTCTATTATCTTTTGAGGAATTTTCGATTCATTTATTAATGATAAAATTTCAGGATTTACATCTTCACAATTTCTGTTTGGAAAAATAAAACCCTGATATATTTGTAAAACAGATGCCACACTTTCGATACTTCCGGCAGCCGATAAACAATGTCCAACCGTGGATTTTAATGAATTTATATGCGGAAAATTAATCCCAGTTTTTTTTAATGCTTGTGTCCAGTTTTTAATTTCCAAACTATCTTTAGAAGTTGCCGTTAAATGTCCATTAATTGTGTCAATATCATTTGCTGCAATCCCAGCATTGTCAATAGCATCAATGATACATTTTTGAACTGCCACTGAGTTTGGGGCTGTCATTGTTCCTTCGCCGCGTTGTCCTCCAGAATTTATATTTCCGCCAAGAATTTCAGCATAAATTTTGGCTCCTCGATTTAACGCGGTTTCTAAATCTTCAATGATTAATGCCCCAGCTCCACTTCCTGGTACAAATCCTGATGCCGAAGCACTCATTGGTCTTGACCCTTTTTCTGGTTCGGTATTGTGTTTGAAAGTACAAACTCGCATAGCATCAAATCCACCCCAAATATAGGGTCCAGAATCACTTGTGCTACCAGCAATAATTCGTTTGGCTTTCCCCGATTTTATGCGTTCAAATGCCATTAAAATGCTTTCCGTTCCTGTGGTGCAAGCTGATGAATTTGTTGTTACTTGATTTCCTAATCCTAATTTCCCTCCAATATAGGCACTAACTCCCGAATTCATTGTTTGAGCAACGGCTGTACTTCCCAATCTTCGGGTTTGAAAATCATCAATTTTGTATATACTTTCTCTAAACTTATCAATACCTGAAGTTCCAGTCCCGAAAATTGTTCCCGAATGCCAATCTGGATTGTGATTATCTCCAATTGATAATCCTGCATCTTTCCATGCATCAAGAGCTGCTATTACACCATATAATATTCCAGATGAGTTAAAATTTCGTAATTCTAATTCGGTAAAATAAAGTAAAGCCAATTCTGTAGAAATTTCGGGTGTCCCAGCTATTTGACAGGAAAATTGTAATCTTTCCAATTCAACATCATGTTTTATTCCAGAGATTCCTTTTTTTATGGCATCAGTAAATGTATGAAGTCCTACACCATTTGGAGCAACTATTCCTAATCCTGTAATTACAACTCTTTTTTTCATTTATATTTATAAATAATACGCAATTTTGTGCTATATTTATAGTAGCATTCCAGCAATTGTGCCATTACAAACTTCAATTCCTGATTGATTTATCATTTTAACTTTACATTTTAACTTTCCAAATCTAAAATAGATTTTCTCTGAAATAACAGTTACTTTTTCATTTTGATAGACTGGTTTTAAAAATTCTATTTCATTTGATGTTAATGCGAATAAGCTATTTGATGTAACTGTGTCTTTTAATAAAAATATACCCAAACAAACGACGCCAATTTGTGCCATTACCTCGATTAAAATTACGCCTGGTGTTACAGGATTGTCTTTAAAATGCCCTCTGTAAAAATCTAAATTTGGGTCAAAAGTATAGGTTCCTTTTACTCCCTCTTTATTGATAGAAACTATTTCATCCACAAACAAAAACGGTTTGGAATAGGGTAATTTTGATAGTATCTCGCTTCTAAACATCTTTAAAATTCTAATAAAACACGTTGAGCTGAAAATCCGGGACCAAAACTCAACATCAATCCTATTTCTCCTTTTTGTGGTTTAGTATCCATAATTCGTTCTAAAACATATAATACTGTTGCACTTGACATATTACCATATAATCGTAAAACCTCTTTTGTATCGTTACTATTTTTTCCTAAATTTAAAAATAAATCTTCAATTGTATTCACAATTTTTTTCCCACCTGGATGAAAAATTAGATGATCAACGTCTTCAATTTTTAACTTATTTTTTTCTAAAAATGGATGAATTATGTTTGGAAAATGTGAAGTTATTGTATCTGGAACTTCAATATCTAAAACCATTTGCAAACCAGAATTAGTCAAATTAAAACCCATCATGTGAATGTTGTCATAAAAGTGATACATTTCTTCGGCTACAATTTTTGGACCTTCATCTTCTTCATTTGAAGATAATAAGACACAAGCTGCACCATCTCCAAAAATAGCAGCACTTACAATATTTGCCATTGAAAAATCATCCAGTTGAAAAGTTGCAGTCGGACTTTCTACGGCAATAATAGCTGCACGTTTTCCAGGATTGGCTTTTAGAAAGTTTTTAGCATAAATAATTCCTGATATTCCTGCAGCACAACCCATTTCTGTAACGGGTAAGCGGACAATATCTTGACGCAACTTTAATGTATTGATTAGATAAGCGTCAAGAGAAGGAATCATTATTCCTGTGCAGCTAACTGTGATAATAAAATCTAAATCGGTGGGAAGCCAAGTGGCTTTTTTTAGTGCTTTTTCTAAAACTTTTTCGCCTAAATCAATTACCTCCCTGCAATAAATAGCATTGCGTTCTTCAAATGACGTTTTAGTAAAAACCTCAATAGGATCCATAATCGAATACCGTTTGTCAACCATAGCACCTTCAAAAATCTTTTTGACTTTTCTAATAAATCGTGGCTCTTGATTGATTAACCAAGCATCTAGAAATGGTATTATTTCCGCTGTTGACCGAGAATGTTTTGGCAATTGCTTGGCAACTGTAATAATTTTTACACTCATTTGTCAATTTCTTATTTCAATGTCAATTTTTATGACATTTTTTGTTAGTTGTATTTTTATATTTTATAAACGTGTTTCAATTATCCACTGATATCTATATGCCCATTTCCATTTAATGGTATATTTTTGAAAACTTAATTTGTTTGAAAAAACTTCTAATTCTTCTTTTTTAAATCCTCTTAAAATAGAGACTAAACCATCCTTTTTTGACATTTTATTTAATCTAAAAACAACACATAATACTTGAAATAATCTGTAAGCCATAGCACTTCGTTGCAAATCATTAATCACAATTCCGATTGTTGCATTGGATTTAAAAATTGACAACAATTGAACGATTTCGTAATCATTAAAATGATGCATGGTCAATGTACATAGCAGAATATCATATTTTAGACTCTTAAAGTTATAATCGAAAATATCCTCACACCTATAGCTGATATTTCTATAATTTTTTGAAAGGCTTTCAGCATGTTCTATTGTAAATTGGTTAGCATCAATTCCAATAAGTTTAAAATTCAAATCATTTTTATTGGCATAGACAGCTAATGTTCGTAACATGTCACCATTTCCACAACCAATGTCAACAATAATGACCTCTTTTTTTGTACTTTCTTTAGAAAGTAAATGCAATACACCTTGTAAAGTTAACTTGTTTCCACCTAAAAGCTGATTAATTTTCGCGATTTTATCTAAAGCTTCTCGAAGTATTTCACCTTCTAAGGTAAAATCATCCATAATTTCGATTGCGTTTGTTCTGTGTTTACTATTAATGTTCATTTATTGTAATTGGTTTACCATGAGTTTTTTTAATGATAGCCTTCAAAGCAAATGGAAACATAATTATGATACGCATCATGATTTCTGATAGTGTTGGTTGCAGCAGTATTTTGGATAAAATTCGTCCAAATTTCAAACGTTTTTCAAAGTTTGAACTCCAATTCTTTTGGTATTGCTTCTCTAGTTCCATCCTAGTTTTAATTGCATTACTAGTATAATCAATAATTAATTCAGAAACAAGTTTGGCACTATGAATTGCCATTGCCATTCCATTACCACAAAGAGGATGAATTAATCCTGCCGTATCTCCAACCATCAAAATATGATTTTCAATTTGTAGTTTTTCTGCAAATGAAATCTGACTTATAGTTAGTGGTTTTTCAAACAGTAAAGTTGCATTATTAAATAGTTTATTCAAATGAGGATTTTGTATTATTACTAAATTTTGAAAGTCAAGAATATTTTTATATTCTTTAAATGATTTATATTTAGCAAGATAGCAAATATTTACTACGTTATTTTCTACTTTTGAAACACCACAATAGCCACCATTAAAATTGTGCAAACCAACTATATCATTTGGAAAATTTAAAGAATAATGGCCTTTCACTGCCAACCAAGGCGATTTTTGCTGAATAAAATTTCTGTTTAATCTTAGGTCGATGTTGGACCGTTTTCCGAAAGCACCAATTACAAAATCAGCTATTAAAAGCGTATTATTTGATGTGGTAACGCTAAATCTATTTTTTTCAAAATAAATATTTTCAACTTCTTCATTTAAGATTTTACAACCATAAAAAAGCGCTTTTTTATACAAATAAAAATCCAATTCATAACGACTTATTCCTAATCCTCCCAATGGAAGTTTTGTTTTTATAGTGGTACCTTTTTTTGTTGATAATTCAATTTCATTAATGTTTACAGGGTTTAAACTTGATAAATTCAAATCCAACCATTCAAAATATGGTAGCACTTCATTAGACAAGTATTCACCACAAACTTTATGTTTTGGATAGTCGTTTTTTTCAACTATCACTACTGAAACACCTTTTTTTGAAAGATGAATGCCAGCAGTTAATCCAGCTAGACCTCCACCAATAATTATTATTTTTGAATTTCTCATACTAAAGTAAATTTAATGAATTGATTTCATATAACAGATGTTGAATTATGTTAAAAATTCAATTGTTAGTGTACAATTGTTATTTCAATAATTTAAATATTAATCTTTGATTAAAAATTGTATTTTTGATTTAACTATTAATTTAAATTACGTCAATCACTATGTCCTTTTGTTCCTATACTAAAAATAAAATAGTTTTTTTTATCTGTCTTTTTTCCTTCATTTGTTTATCACAAAACCAAAGATTATACACTGAACAATATCGTCCACAATTTCACTTTTCTCCTCCTTCCAAATGGATGAATGACCCTAATGGGTTAGTGTATTTAAATGGGTATTATCATTTGTTTTATCAATATTATCCTGATGGAGTTGTTTGGGGACCAATGCATTGGGGACATGCTGTAAGTACTGATTTATTGCATTGGAAAAACCTTGCTATAGCCTTATACCCAGATAAATTAGGATGGATTTTCTCAGGAAGTGCTGTAATTGATAAAAATAATACCGCAGGTTTTGGTAAAGATGCTATGATAGCTGTTTTTACCTACCACAATGATGAAATATGGAAATCTGGAAAGAAAAATACCGAAAGTCAAGGTATTGCTTATAGTCTTGATGAAGGAAAAACTTGGACAAAATACAAAGAAAATCCAGTTCTGAATAATTCTGGAGAACAAGATTTTAGAGACCCTAAAGTGTTTTGGAATGAATCAACTCATAAATGGAATATGGTGTTAGCTGTTGGGGATAAAATTAAAATTTGGTCTTCTACTAATTTAAAACAATGGCAATTTGAAAGTGATTTTAAACCTATTAATGACCTAAAAGAGTTGGGCGTTTGGGAATGTCCCGATTTGTTTCCTATTAAAGCTGATTCTGGTGAAACTAAATGGGTAATGATTGTTAATCATGGGGATAAAGCTCTGAATGGTGGTTCGGGTACTCGTTATTTTGTTGGTGATTTTGATGGGAAAACCTTTTCAAATTCGCAACCAGCGATTTGGATGGATAATGGTACCGATTTTTATGCGGCAGTCACCTACTCCAACGTTCCAGATAATAAAAGAATTCTACTAGGCTGGATGAGTAACTGGCAATATGCCACGAAAGTGCCAACTGAAGTATGGCGGAGCGCAATGACATTGCCAAGGGAATTGGAATTAACCAAGGACAAAAATGGATATTACCTGAAACAAAAGATGATTGCTCCTTTTCAATCATTAGCCAAACCCATCTTAGAACAAGAAAAAGTAGCAACCCCATTTGAAAAAATGAATCTAGATTTATCGCAAGCAGAAATTACTTTTGGAGTGGAGCATCCCACGAATGTAATAGTATCTTTTTCCAATTCAAAAGGAGAAGTTTTTTCAATTACACTAACTGATAACCAATTAGTGACCGATAGAAGAAATTCTGGTAAAAAAGATTTTAGCGACGCGTTTGCCTCAAAAGTTCAAATCATGCCCATAAAAGATAAAATTACATCTTTCCAGCTCATCTTGGATAAAGCCTCTGTGGAGATACTATTGAATCAAGGTAAATATTCCATGACAAACCTTTTCTTCCCAACCGAGACCTATTCTAATTTGAATATTATCACTAAAGATAATACACCAATTACCGATTTAAAAATCAAATCTATCGAAAGAATTTGGGATACTAAAGAATAATTGCAAGTTATCAAGGCATGATACAATAGTACAATACCTAGGTTTTACGTCACATATAACACAGTACTGTTGTACTATACTATGATTTCAAGTTTCCAAGGCACAATACAATAGTACTATGCCTTGGTTTTGAGTCGCACATAACCTAGTACTGTAGTACAATGCTAAGATTTCAAGTTTACAAGGCTCAATATGATAGTACTATGTCTTGGTAACGTATAACACAAGGCATCATATTGTAGTTTATAGAAAAAGAAAGTATTGCAAAAGAGATTACTTTACAATTGCCTTTTTAATGAATATTTGTTGATTTTCCAATGTCACTTTTACAAAAACAATTTGATTGCCCATTGCATTCAACTCTGTAGAATATTCATTAGTATTCAAATTATTTTTGGATACTAATAATTTTCCTAGAGTATCAAATATTTCGATTTTTGATATATTATCAGCATTTGAAATAATTATTATTTCATTTTGAGTAGCTGTGATTTTAACAGCATCATCATTTTTTACAACTGTATTTGTACCTAAAGCAGCGGTAGTATATCGCAATTTAAAACGATCATTGAAAACTCCGACAGCTGATGAAAAAGAATAGGGATTTTGTTTTAAATCACTAATCACATTCAAATACGTATCTTCAATATAAATATTTTGTTGATCAAATAAACCATCAACTGCTCCAATAGCGATAGTGTAATTACCCGAAGTTGTAATGTTGACACCAATAGGAACCACATCAGAATCATCAAATGGTAAGCCTTTACCTTGAATAGTCATTTTATCATTATCCAGTAAGCTATAAATTCCAATTCCATTGGATATCGTATAAGAGGCATCATACAAATTATCCTTACCATTAGTGGCTCCATCGACATAACCGATTAAAGTTCTATCGGTAGCATTTGTACTACTAACAAGATCCAACCAAATTCTATCTTTTTCCCC
>CAIWKX010000159.1 GCA_903913315.1 uncultured Bacteroidota bacterium
CAAAGTCAAGGACCACCACGTATGATGACAGTTGAAAAAGAACAACACATACGCAAATTCATAGCCGAAGGCCTTGAATCAGACATAATACGAGCATCTAATGCCGCACATTATAGTCAGGTACATTTAGTAGCAAAGCCAATGAATGAGAGCCCCAGAGGCATTATTCAAAAAGGACAGTCACCAAGTGCGGGGACACCTTCTGTGCTAGCAAAAAAATGGCGCACTACTATTGATTATAGATTTTTCAATCAATGTATCACACCACAACATTGGCCATTACCCAATATTTCCCAAATGCTCCAACGCATAGGAAAGGCCAAGCCAAAGTACTTCGCGAAGTTAGACATGACTTCTGGCTATTGGCAAGCGCCTTTAGCTGAAGAAACTAAACGTTTCACAGCGTTTATTACATTTATGGGTATATTCGAATGGAATAGAGCCCCAATGGGAACTCAACCTGCGGGTGGGTACTTCCATCAACAAATAGCATTTTTAGTGCTTACAGGCTTAGTGTATATAATTTTAGAGTCATACATTGATGACATTCTAATACACGCCAAAACAAAAGATGAACTCAAACAAAATCTTGCGAAAGTGTTTGATAGATTTCGAACATACAGGATTACATTTAATCCAGACAAAGTGTTTTTTAGTGATTCTTCAATGCAATTTGTAGGTCACGAGATTACCCATGAGGGTATACATTTCTCCAAAGAGAAGTTAAGTGGTATCAATGATATCCCAGTTCCACAAACAAAAGGTGAACTTAAAAAATTCATTGGAGCTGCAAATTATTTCAGGGATCATGTGCATAATCACTCAATGCTATGTCACCCACTCAATGAAATACTTCCTCATTATGATAGGAAACAAAGAAGCCATAAGATAATATGGACAGAAGAGCTAAAAGAAGCCTTCGTTGCTCTGCGCAATGCAGTGGCAAATTGCCCTTCATTACATTTCATTAATGATGAATGGGAAATTGGGTTAGAAACAGATGCATCAGATTATGGCATCGGAGCATTTTTGTTCCAAATCAATCCCAAAACAGGCAACAAAGTACCTGTACAATTTGTTAGTAAATCACTAACAGGACCACAGCTCAATTGGTCCACCCCAGAGAAAGAAATGTATGCAAAATATTTTGCGGTTAAAAAACTAGAATACATGCTGGGGGATGTACCATTTACTTGGTATACTGACCATAAAAATAATATACTTATTAGAAATAATGGCAGTGATAAAGTTCTTAGATGGGACTTAGTCCTATCTCCAACAATTTGGTATAACATCAAAATATATAAAAGGAGAAGATAACGAAATAACGGACTCATGGTCCAGGCTATGTGCAGTGTCAGACAAGACACAATATTTAACTGCACTAGAGGAAATGGGATGCCCAGCCTCTGAGTATCTTAATTTAATGACAGAAACAGTCATGGATACTGAAGAAATAGCACTATTAGTGCAACCACGAGTAATTGCGCCTGATATTTATCGCAAACTCGGTAAGGTGCATAACTCCTCCGTGGGGCACCTAGGTGTAGAGAGAACTCTAGCAAAGCTTAGACGACATAATGATGTTTGGAAAGGCATGCGTGCCGATATAATTTTGTTTATAAAACAATGCCCATGTTGTCAAAAGATGAGTAGACTCAAAGTGCCTATACACACTACACCTTTCACAACCGCATCATATGGGTTGATGAAAAAATTAAGCATGGACTGCATAGGTCCTTTGAAAGAAACAGAAGATGGCTATACACACATCTTAGTCACTATTGACAATTTTTCACGATACGCTTGCCTATATGCACTTCGAGGCGTCAACGCTGAAGAGGTAGCAAACAATGTGTTAACACATGTTGGCATATTCGGATGTCCCCAAATTATACAAATGGACAATGGCACCGAATTTATTAATGCAACTATCAAAGGAGTTATTAAACTTATTGGCACAACCTCTGCTGCAATCCTTGCGTACTCTAAAGAGGAAAACGCTATTGTAGAACGATGCAATAAGGAAGTCATGCGACACTTGCAAGCAATGGTGTTTGAAATAAACAAACAAAACGCGTGGAAAATATATTTACCGCTTGCGCAACGCATTATTAATTCAGAGGTACACTCTCGAACAGGGGTATCTCCGAATGAGTTAGTTTTTGGGGGCAAAGTCGATCTTGAAGGAGGTTTCTTGACGACACCCATAGTACAAGCTGAAGATGTTAATATAGCTCAATGGTCGAGTGATATGATTAATTTACAACATAAATTAGTTGATATTGCACAAAAACGACAAGCTGAGCAAGATGAAGCATTTATTCAAAAGAGACAAAATATTAAGTTGATTACACAATTTCAACCCAATTCATTTGTCTTAGTACAGTACCCTAACTCAGCTATGGGAAAACGAGCTCCCACTAAGCTACATACACATTGGAAAGGGCCAATGAGGGTCATTTCCAATCAAGGAGCAGAATATACTCTGCATGACCTTGTGCAAACAAAAATGTAATAGTTCATGTATCTCGAATCAAAAAATTTGAGCATGATCCCCGATTTGTCGATCCTCTTGCTATTGCAGCAAAAGATTATGAGGAAGATGAAGTAGAGCTAATTCTCGAACATAGAGGAAGTCCGAAACGAAAATCGGATATGGATTTCCTTGTGAGATGGCTGGGATTTGATGCATCAGAA
>CAIWKX010000160.1 GCA_903913315.1 uncultured Bacteroidota bacterium
ACCTTAGGGTCAAAATATTCTCACTTGATAAATCCAAATATTTCAATTTAAATTTTAAATAATTAAATAAACTAAAACGTTAGTTTAGATACTGATTTTTTCATTTTATTGATCAATTTAATAACTACAGAGGATTACTTTTGACGGGGTTTATTGGTGATGAATATAAAATGCTTCTACATAAATTTAGACCGATCTATTGACCGCCGCGCAGCTATAGAGAACGACTTTAATAGAATTAAACCAAATTTTGAAGTAAAGCGGTTTGCTGCTGTCGATGGGGGCAAGGAGGAGCGGTTGAATGAGTACTTGTCTGCCGGTCAAACAGGCTGTTATCTTAGTCACATGAGGCTAATCGAGGCAGAATTGAAATCCCAGCAACATCTAATGATAGTGGAGGATGATGAAAGTTTTAATTTTAAATTAGAGAAAATTGATGAGTTGATATCTGATTTACCAAGCGAAGATTGGGACATCATTTATCTTGACTTTACTGTTGTTGAGATTGAAGATGTGCTTTACTTGACTAGATATTTGTATAACCATAAAAATGAAATAGAAAATTCAAAAATCATTTCACTTCCAAAATGGTTCACGCCCTATGGAACTCACGCATATGTTATAAATTGCAGATTCAAAGAGAAACTTTACAAAATATTAAATGCAAGCAAAGATCTAGGGCTACCTATTGACAACATTTTATGTCTAGGACTTAAACAAAAGGTTATTAGGTCATTTGCGACTGTACCGTTCCTTTGCTATCCTGGAGTTGAAAATTCTAAAAGTCAGATTGTTTCAGTCGAACATCCCTTAGCCAGTACCTGGGAGTTATTCAGGAGAGGTATATCAGTTAATAACGATCAGAATTTAAGCAATTTAGAATTCATTTGTAAGCAAGTTGTACAAAACCGACTAAACTTTCACCCGCTCTCGAAATTTGAACCTCAAAGCCGAAGTGCTGTAAAGAGTTGAACTTATGAACATTTCAAGTGAGCAAACCCTATCTGTCCTAAAGTCTCTGTTTTTCCAGGTAAATCTGGACGAAAAAAGTGGATTACTTTTCTTGCAGAAAGGGGTTGTTGGAAACATGGATGATTTCAACAAGCTGTTAAATTTAGGTATTCTTTTAAGATCTTCAAATTTTTCTCTTTCAGATTTTATTTTTGAACGACTTGAGCTTTTGAATGTTGGGCACGGCGAATTATTTTCCCAATATTGCTATAACTCCTTTATGCATCATAAGATCGATGACCGTCTTACTACTGGTAAAACTGGTAATATATCTGCTGCTAACCTGGGTAAATGGGGAAGGTTTGGTAACCAATTAATGCAGTTCATGCTGCTTGATACATTGGGTATGAAATTAAATTTTTCCATTCACTATCCTAAATGGATAGGCAACTTCATTTTTGATCTGCAAAATAAGCCTTCTAATTTGATGTTCAATTCTGTAGATGACGTCACAATCAAAAATATTTTTGAGAAAAGAATTACTTTGTATGAGTTTGATATCGGAACTAATCTAGTTGATTTAAGTTCTATTTTGGATTTCAGAGGATATTTTAAAAACTTATTCCAATTTAAACCAAAGCTTAATTTTTTAGGAGAACTGAAGACATTTGGATTTAATCCCGAAACTTCTTTGGCAATTCATATCCGGTTGTCCGATTTTGTTGACAGAGGCGCTGAGAGTCAAATTGAATGAATTAAAACTTGGTTGAGCCAAAACCTAGGTAATTTCAATATAGACAATATTTGGATTCTTACGGATGATGTAAGTTGCTTGTCGGAATTTAAAGAGTTTGGAGTCAAGTCATTAAGTGACTTCAATATGATCTACGACAGACTGACATTCTTGTATGATTGGCAATTATTGCAAAATAGTCAACACTGCATGATTAATAATAGCAGCACATTTTCCAGCACTGCAACTTATTTGTCTGGTCGTGATCCAATCATTTTCACTCAAAATAAAAATGGCGGGCTCACCCCGTTCGTTTGGTCATAAATTGCAT
>CAIWKX010000161.1 GCA_903913315.1 uncultured Bacteroidota bacterium
GGTTTTAGGAGTGCTATTATTTTGAAATTTATCAAAATTAGTACACGCCGACACAAAAGTATCCTGCACCAAATCCTCCGCAATCTCTTTATTGGACGTTTTATACAACGCCCAAGAATACAGTTCGTCACCATATTCCTGCAGCCATGTTGTGATTGTCTTTTTTGAATCGTTAGCCATCTAGTTGTTTTTACTACTGATATACTGCTTTTGGGTGGGATTTCAGCACTGATTCTTTCCCATCCAAATATAGAGAAATATTAAATATTAGATATCAAATAGCAAAAAGCAAATTCACCTCCGTCTCTTCGAATAAATTTTCAATACAATAATGCAATTTTCGCCTTTAAAATTAGTATTGAGAAGCCCCCAACGCCACGGTGCCAGCGGTCTTACATTGCGGTTCACGAAGTAATGGTGCTTGAGGTCTTACATTGAAGTTCTCGAAGTAACGGTGCCTGAGGCTCTCGAAGGCATCGTTACTGGCCCTCGAAGCCACGGTGGCTGAGGCTCTCGAAGCCAAAAAAGCACAAAACCCTTTCGAATCTTGTGCCTCCAAACAACCTAAAACATGTAATCTAAAACCTAATATAAATCTATCAAAAATTAAAATCCCTTGGTTCTCCATTCAAAACTCTTCCATCAAGAATTAATTTTTTGCCTTCCTCCATAGTATCCGCATAATGATTATAGTTTACTTTTTTATGCAAACCCTCTTTGGTCTTATATAGATATTGTTCATAAGCAAGAGGTAATTTTTTCACTATTTTTTTTACGCAATAATCAGTATAAGATGCCTTAATAGCAGCTAAAAAATCAGCATTGGCTTTCATAGGAATCTCCTCATCTTGCAATAACAGTTGCTTAAAATAATCATAAATGCCATCATCCAATCTACTTTCTATCTTTTTTTCAAGCCTAAAATACTTGTATTTTTTTTGGTAATCGGGGCTTTCAAATTTTTTTACAAACTTCTTAATGAATTTAGGATCGTTAGGGTCCAGAAAAACTAAATCTTCTCCGTCAGAAACAATAGGAGCCTCTTTCGATGCTTGTTTTTGTTCAGCTAAATGAATGTAGAAACCTTCTTTATCACTTCTAATAGTAGGTAAATGCAGTAAGTTTTTCGAATTCGTGCGTTTATTATGATAGTCATACCATGCAGGCACTTCCGCAGTATCGGGATAATTAGCCTTATGAATCGCTTTGAACGCATCATAATCTAAATCGCTATCCGTAATAAGGTCATCAATAAAAACACCCTCTTGAAGTAAAAAGTCTTTAAACATTTTTATTTCGTTAGGAGTCAGTGGTGCTATAAAAGCACAATTAAAAGGATCTCTAATAGCATAGTTAAAGTCGTGTGACGTTTCTACCCCCGGCACTTTTACTAAATAAGCATTCCATTGACAATGCAAATCGATAATTTTTTTTTGCAACATAATTCGAAAATGTTCTTCACAGGTAGCCAACCAGCGGTCCTTTTTCTTACGGTGTTTATTGAGGAATAACGGTTTATACCATCTGTATTTTTTATTAACATAATACGATATAAAAAAATCCACACCATCTTTCCCTTTAGCTTTTAAATAATCCATAGCGGCTGGGTTAGAGGTAATCTCCTCCATCCATTGCACTTTAAGCCCTTTCTCACTCGCAAGAAAATTAATTTCGCTATTCGTTCTAGACGAAATACGAGTAATTAAATCATCAATATTTTCTAAATTCCTCATACGTTACAAATTAAAATTTAAGATTAGGTGCTTCGCCATTGAGTCTTCTTCCTTGGAGGATCTCTTCCTTAATTTCATTTCTTAGCTCAAGTAAGTGACTCTCTTTATATTTAAAAATAAGACCTGTTTTTTTAGTAGTCAAATACTGCCGGTAGACGATCGGCAAGAGCTTCGCAATTTTTTCCGAACAATAACGACTATAGCCTTTTGCTAAAGCTTGTTTAAAATTATCAGCACTCGGCACTGCAACCAATTCATCCAGTTGGTTCATTTTTCTAAGCAACTGAAAATTGGCTCTATTGTTAATAGTAGCTTCCTCGTCATCTTCCTCCTCTTGCTCAAACTCCAAAAACTTCTCCTTAAATTCAAAATACTTCCGTTGCGTCGTTTCATCATCAAACGTGGTCACAAAAAACTCGATAAGGTCTTTGTCAGTAAAATTAAATAGATGAATAGGTTCATGATGTTTGTCGACTCCATTATTAATTTCTAGCTCATACTGACGGGTCAAATCCGAATAAAAATCTTCTTTTTTACCCCTAATATCCTCCAATGTTAAAACCAGGTTTTCACCTGTTCTACGGTTATGATAATCATACCATAACGGAACATAGTGGCTTAGTCCGCTAATTGTATAGCCATTTTTAATTTCATAATGGCCTTGCCAACCATCAAATTCGGTATCCTCAATATCAAGATCATCTTGCATTAAAAAATCCTGATACATCCTGATTTCATCTTCCGTAATTAAATCAATAAACGGACAATTTAATACATTTTCCTCCCAAATTTCAAAGTCAAATGAAATTTCAATCTCCTTAATAGTAACCTGCTCAGCTTTCCACAAACACTGCAAATCAAACAGTTTCTTTTGCAAAATAGCACCCAGATGTTCATAAGCTTTATAGATCCATTGTTGCTTCCTTTCTTGATGTTTTTTCAAACAGAGATCACCTTGCTGATGCCACAAATATTTTTTAGTAATATAAGAGCTAAGAAACATCGTTTTAGTACCCGCCGGATACCGCTCAAATAAAGCATCAATACCTTCCATCTCGTCATATTCCTTTAGCCATTGTTTATAAAGGGAATTACTTTCCCTAAGCTTCGCAATTTCTCCAAAAATATATTCCTCCGGATTTCTCAAGTCATACATAATCTATAAGTTTTAATTTAAAAAATAATAAAGTAATCCCAAAACCCAAATCCCAAATTCCTAAACCCAAAAACCAAAACCCAAATCCCAAATCCCAAATCTCAATTCCTAATTCGTAATTCCCAATCCCCAATTCCTAATTCCTAATTCCTAATCCCCAATTCCCAATCCCCAATTCCTAATTCGTAATTCCTAATTCCCAATTCCTAATTCGTAATTCCCAATCCCCAATCCCCAATCCCCAATCTCAAATCCCTAATCCCTAAACCCTAATTCGTAATTCGTAATTCCCAATTCCTAATCCCTAAACCCTAATCCCTAAACCCTAATTCGTAATTCCTAATTCCTAATTCCTAATTCTTCCCCGTCACTTCGAGTGGATTTTAAAGGAAAAAATGCAATTTTTGCCTTTAAAATTTGTATCGAGAAGCTCCTAAACCCAAAACCCTAAACCCAAAACCCTAAACCCTAAACCCTTATTCCTCCACTGCCACCATCACCACCTTAACATCCGTACGTTTCCCACTAGCCACAATAACAGTAATAATTTGTGTTACATAACCCATTCTAGCAACCGTTACCTTATACGTGCCTTCATGGAAATTCTTAACATAGAAATATCCTTTTTGTTTCGTTTTAAACTTGGCCTTGTTTTTAGCAAAAACAGCTGTAGTTCCCGGAATAGGAGTACCTTCTGAATCTACAGCCAGAAAGCGAAGCGCCAACGGATGACTAGCTGGTTTTTCAAGTTTTCTACTGATAAAATAATCATCCCAAAACACCGGTTGCGATAATTTCACAGCAGCAACAGCAAAATCCATTTGATCATATAATAAAGTATCGGTTTCAAAAAAAAGTGCTGTTAAAGCATTGGTAGCCAATCGTCGAGTCACAATACTTCGTTTAGGCTTCGGAATAGAAACCGCAAATTTATCAATCGCCGTTCTCAAATGGGCCAAAACAGCAGCATCAACTCCATAATCCACCAACACAGCCTCTTTGTCTTTAGCATAGTTATAAATAACATCACAAAGCGCTACAGCAGAATTTCCAGTTACACGTTCCAATTTCGATTCACTATACCGAACCTCCTTCAATAATTCAAAATCCTTAATGTCAGCAGCATAACTCTGAACCTTACGAGACACATCTCCAGATTTAGTTATCATATCAATTTTCAAATGATCTTTAACCTCGGTAACCCCTTTTCTATCCGTATTTTGAGTTCCCTCAGAGCGGCTAATGGCAATAATATTATCCACCAATTTCGTCCGATAACCATCCATCATCGGCATTAAATCAAGAATACCCGTTTCAGTATCCAATAATAAATCGCGTACACTTTGATACATTTCCAGTTTTTTATCCTGAGTTTTGTTCATAATAATTGTTTTTAATTAATAATCAGTGCAACAAGTAGCTGCTTAAAAAACAACCAACTAACCCAAAATTAAAAGACTAAATTGATATGACAATGCCTTCCAAAAAAACTGACTGCATTTGACCGAATTTGACCGCAATTGATTGAAATTGACAGGTATCCAATCTCATAAAATAACCTAATTGCAATCCTAACTCTTACCACCTAATACCTAATACCCACCACCTACTACCCACCACCTAATACCTACCACCTTTTTGAGGAAAGTATCGAGAAGCTCCTTAGTGTCTTTAAAAGTAAAACCTTTGTGTCTTCGTGGTTAAACTTTGTGCTCTTCGTGGTTAAAAAACTTTCATACTGACTCTATCGAAGCCCCTACTTGAAACCTCAAACCCTATGTCATTCTCGAAAAAGCAAAAACGAGTCGCAACCACCCAATAAAGCGAAGCGCCTTTGTGTCCTTTAAAAGCAAACATTATCAATTTTAGTTTTTAAAACTTTGTGCTCTTTGTGGTTAAACTTTGTGTCTTCGTGGTTAAAAAAAACCTTTGCCACCAAACCCAAACCCACCACATAAAAAAAGCACAAAACCCTCTCGAATCTTGTGCTTAAAATAACCATATAACTAATTGCAATCCTAACTCTTACTACCTAATACCTACTACCTACCACCTAATACCTAATACCTACTACCTACCACCCACTACCTGCTTCATTGATATCGCTCCAACAACTCCTCTGTAAAAAAACTTTTCGGATAATAATGCATCTTACCAACTAGCCGAAAAGGAATCTCTTTATTCTTTCGCATCCGATACAAAGTACTATCACTTATTTTCAACAGCTGTTTCACTTTAGCACTATCATACAATTCAATAGCCGAATGGGAACTCACTAACGGATGAATCATACGTTTCAATTCCTCCAATTCTTTTTCAATTCTTTCAATTCTTTTTCCCATAACGATACATTTATTTTGGCGTATATGCAGTGAAATACTCGTGTTAGGGTGTAAAAATAGAAAATATTTCAATTAAAAATACAATTCTTTAAAAATTTAACATTTAAATTTATTTAATACACAATACCTTTTGCTTAATATTAACTTAAAATTACCAGCAAACAAACGCCGCTTTTCCATAAAGACCCCTTTTGTATTCCCAATAACAATCGGCAGTAGCAATAACCCTTTCAACCCATTAGAGCCATAGACTCTAAATACAGGGAACACCAGACTGTAGCTCAGTCATAAAACCCAACAGAAGAAAGAAGTGCCGCAGGGACGACATAAAAAAAGCCAACGCAGTACCAATTAGCTTTGTTAACTGTTAGCACCTCTTTTTGTCATTCCGACAAAGGAGGAATCGCACTGCATAATCACGGAGACAATCGAAGCGTTCAATTTCTTCGAGAGGCTTGGGTTTTTTGCTTTGAAATCATGTGACTTCTAAAAGTGGGGTTTATTTTTTGTTAAGTTTTGGCTCGGAACCTGTTATTTCTTTAATATGTGCTAATAGATAATTCAAGTTGCTAGTTAATAGATTTGTTTAATTGTAATCCGAAGACAAACAAAGTTAGCTTTATAAGAAAGCCTTCCAATGTCACAGCATGTATGGTTCTAGGGAAAAGCTTTTTTATATCACTAATGGTTGTTTCTAC
>CAIWKX010000162.1 GCA_903913315.1 uncultured Bacteroidota bacterium
CTTCGAGTATAGTCAGAAATTGATTTTTGTCTGAGACTGCACAGAGTCTAGAAAAATCATCTGTAACGACATTTTTAACACCTTCTATGTATTTTTTGTCGAAGTCAAACGCTTGGAGATATAAATCCCAACGTAGAACTTTATCACTTCCGTTATCACGGGTAAGTGTATTATTTTTATGATCCGTCCACCAGGTGAAACGGACATCTCCCAGGATGTACTCTAATTTTTTAACGGTATAGTATAGAGCGTACATTTCTTTTTCGGGAGTGGACCAATTGAGTTGCGGTCCGGTTAAGGATTTGCTAACAAATTGGATCGGAACCTTTGTAAATACAATAGGCTTGGTTTGGAACAAAAAACCGCCTATACCGTAGTCGGAGGCGTCAGTTTCAAGTCCAATTTCCCATTCATCATTAATGAAGAATAACTTTGGACAATTAGATACAGCGTCTCGTAGGGCAATGAAATTTGCCTTTTGTTCGTCTGTCCACACTAATTTATGATTTCTTTGTGATTTGTCATATTTGGGTAACAATAAATTAAGTGGCTGTGAGAGTATTGATATACTCTGCACATGATCTCTAAAATAGTTTGCTAAACCTTGAAAACGTTTGAGTTCTCCTTTAGTTTTAGGTATAGGGATATCATCTACTCCACTTAGTTTGTCTGGAGAGAATCTAACACCTTCACAATCTATTTCATGTCCTACAAACACCATTTTTGTATCACTTAAGAATACTTTGTCTGGATTGAATGTTATTTTATGTAATCTAAATCTATCAAATACTTTTGTTAAATTTTCGAAGAACTCTTTTTTAGTTTGTGCATGTACTAGTATGTCATCTATGTAAGATTCTAGTATAGTATAGATTAGTCCAGCTAATACTTTAAATGAGATGCAGTAGTGGAAGTATCCACCTGCTGGTTGAGTACCCATAGGTGCTCTATTCCACTCGAATATACCTAAGTAGGTGATAAATGCAGAATATTTCTTGCATTCTTCAGCTAAAGGTGCTTGCCAGTAACCTGACGTCATGTCAAGTTTGGCAAAATATTTAGGTCTTTTACTTCCAATTCTAGATATCATTTGAGATATATTGGGTAAGGGCCAGTGTTGTGTGGTAATACACTTATTGAATTTTCTATAATCAATAGTTGTGCGCCATTTACGAGGAGTAATTGGTGTGGCCACACCATTATTTTTTACTTTCTCATCAGGGGGCTTAGATACTAAGTGTACCTGGCTATAGTATGCCACATTAGATGGTCTTATAACATTAGATGCGAGACCTTCTTCAATGAATTTTTTCATATGGATCTCTTTTTCAGCTGTCATTACTCGGGGAGGACCCTGGTTTGCAGTGACATGAAACTTTGTTTTGTCGACTTCGATCACCTATTGAGGTAGATCGACCAGTATGGCCTTCAGTTTTTGAGAGCCGAGAATAAATCTCTGTATTGATTTAAAAATACTTTTGCTTCTATTATAAATGTGGGGTCATCAGATTTAATTTTTGAGATTATTAATTCAATAAAATCTTCTTCTTCCTCC
>CAIWKX010000163.1 GCA_903913315.1 uncultured Bacteroidota bacterium
GAATTCCTTTACTTCTTCTATACTAAATTGTTTCATATCAACCACCTTTTTAATAATTGGCCTCCCGCCAGGGAATCGAACCCCGTCCAAGGCTTTTGGAGAACCTTGTGCTACCGGAACACTTGCGAGAGATATTGGTACATTTATTTGAAACCCCAACGATTGTTTTTTTCGGATTGAATTTTATCTTCATCAAACATAATTGGATTTTCAACAATAAGATTTCTAAAATGTAATTTTCTGTGGCAGTGTGAACACAACATTACACACTTTTTGGCTTCTTTTACTAAATTTTCCCAAGACATTACTTTGCTCGATATTTGAAATTCTTTTTCATCAGAATCTAAATGGTGGAAATCATAAATTACAGGATCATCTTTTATTCCACACATGGAACATTCCGATCCAAAACCTTCAACAAGTTTAATTTTTGTGTTTTTACGCCACTCTTTTACTCTTTCATAACTCTTATTCATTTTTACTCCTATCTGTTATCTTTTATTTATAACCGATAAGATTTTTATTGGTACCCTGACCAAGAATCGAACTTGGGTCACACGATTATCAGTCGTGGGCTCTGCCATTGAGCTATCGGGGTATATATTTGGTGCCCCTTGACAGAATCGAACTGCCAATAGATGATTACAAATCAACTGTTATACCATTTAACTAAAGGGGCAAAATTTATTTTCTTATTTGGTGCGCCATGAGGAACTCGAATCCCCAACTTAAATTTCGTAGACTTATGTGATATCCAGTTTCACCAACGGCGCAAATAACTTTCCTGCATGATGCTTTCGGTGGCAATTTGCACATAGACAAGCACATTTATTAATTTCTTCAATAATTTTTTTCTTACTAGATTCTATCATAGTAGAAACATTAAACTCTTTTTCTTCACTATCAATATGGTGAAAGTCTAAACAGGATGATTCGTTTTCTCCACAGACACAACAAGATAGTTGTTTTTTCATTTCAAAAAACCATTCTTTATTTTCTTTTTTATATTTTTTAATTCTCGTTATATTTGTATCACGGTGCTTATAATAAGATTCTTTACTTTTTTGTTTTCTACATTTGGAACAAAAACTTATTCTTATACCTAAGGCTTTATTTTTAAAAGCAAAATCTTCAATCGGAAAATCTTCTTTACAATGACTACAAGTTTTCATATTTTCTCCTAAGTTACGAACTTATTTAGTAGTTTCGTATCTTACATTTGGCAGGGGGTATAGGGATCGAACCTATGCATGGCGGAATCAAAATCCGCTGCCTTACCTCTTGGCGAACCCCCAACAATTTGGTGGCGAAGGAGAGATACGAGCTCCCAACCTTGTCCGTATGAAGAACCTGCTCTACCAATTGAGCTACATCGCCATATTACATACTACTTTTCCTATTGTACACCGTATGTAAGGGTGAGATTTGGTGGACCGACGGGGAATCGAACCCCGACTTCATGCTTGCAAAGCACATGTGCTCCCGTTATCACTATCAGCCCATAAATTGGTGGA
>CAIWKX010000164.1 GCA_903913315.1 uncultured Bacteroidota bacterium
GAAGAAGACATTAGAAACAATGCTATTTTACCTGCTACTGAGTGGCAAAAGCAATAAGAATAAAGCAATGCTTTTTGGGTAAAGAGAAGAAATTATTCACCAAAATTAATTTTTGGTACTAACCAAATCGCATTATTTTATCTACTACTAACACTGAAGTTGTTTAAACGACTTCACTATAAAAACTACTGTGTTGATACCCTCTCTCAAACATTTCTTTTACGATACTGGCAAATTTTCAATCTTTACAGGGAGGTTTTTTAAAGAACTCTTCTTACCACCATTCCAGTTCCACGAATTCATCAGACAATGTTATGCTGTGGGATACAAATCATTACCATTAGTAACCATCACCGGTTTTATTATGGGATTAGTACTCACCATTCAATCCCGACCCACCATGACTAAATTTGGAGCAGAATCATGGTTGCCGAGTATGGTGTCACTCTCTATCATACGAGAAATTGCTCCCGTAATCACCGCCTTAATTTGTGCAGGAAAAATTGCCTCTGGTATTGGAGCCGAATTAGGCTCGATGAAAGTAACAGAGCAAATTGATGCTATGGAAGTATCCGCTACCAATCCTTATAAATATTTAGTAGTGACACGAATTCTCGCCACTACGTTAATGGTTCCTATCTTGGTTTTTTATGCTGACTTTGTTGGCATTTTTGGTGGTTACATAGGTTACAACGTTCACGGAAGTATGAGCATTTATAGATATTTCACAGGTGTATTTGAACACATTGAATTTCTAGATATTTTCCCTGCCACTATTAAAACTTTTTTCTTTGGTTTTTTTATTGGATTAATTGGTTGTTATAAAGGTTTTAATGCATCCAATGGAACAGCAAGCGTTGGTTTAGCCGCCAATTCAGCGGTAGTAACAGCATCGTTATCGATATTTATTATTGATATGTTGGCGGTTCAAATCACAGACTTTTTTTTCTAATTTAAGATGACAAAAACAACTCCCATAATAGAATTTAAAAACGTTTTCAAATCCTTTGATACCAACAGGGTTTTGAATGGTATTAATTTCAAAGTCAATGAAGGCGAGGATTTAGTGATTTTAGGACGTTCGGGTTGTGGAAAATCAGTAGCAATAAAATGTATTGTCGGGTTAATTGAAGTGGATAAAGGAGAGATTTTTGTTTTTGGAACGGATGTTACCCGTTTAACCAACCAAGAATTAAATAAAATTAGATCTCGAATTGGTTTTCTGTTTCAAAATGGCGCTTTATACGATTCGATGTCGGTGCGACAAAATCTAGCTTTCACCTTAAAACATCATACCAAAGGTCTTACTGATAGTGAAGTAGAAAAACAAATCATTGAAACATTAGGTAATGTCGGACTCCAAGAGGCGATAGATTTAATGCCTTCTGAACTTTCTGGTGGGATGAAAAAAAGAATAGGGTTAGCTAGAACTTTAATCATCAAACCCGAAATCATTTTGTATGATGAACCCACAACAGGATTAGACACCATAACGTCTAGAGAAATAAGCGACTTAATATTAGACATTCAAAAAAAATATAAAACAACTTCTATTATAATTACGCACGATTTATCCTGTGCTAAAAAAACTGGAAACAGAATTATGATTTTAAAGGACGGGGTCATTCATTGTGAAGGAAGCTACGCCGAACTCGAAAACAGCAAAGACGAATGGGTAAAATCATTTTTTTTATAAAATCAATATCATGAAAACAACTTCAAATTATATATGGAAATTAGGAATGTTTGTCATTGTTGGAATTACTCTTTTTATTGCTACCATCTATTTTGTGGGTGCTACTAGAAATCTATTTGGTTCAACAATACATTTGAAATCCAATTTTAAAAATGTGGCGGGATTAAAAGTAGGCAATAATGTTCGTTTTTCAGGCATAAATATTGGAACGATCAAGTCCATTTCATTTATCTCAGATACGCTGGTAACGGTTGATTTTATCATTAAAGACGAAGTGAAAAAATACATAAAAACGAATGCTATAGCTAGTATTGGCACCGACGGTTTGATGGGCGACAAAATGCTGACGATATCTCCCGGAACGCCATCGAACCCTGTGGTGAAAGAAAATGCCTTTATTGCATCGGAAAGAGCTATCGAAATGGGCGATATCATGAAAAGCCTGAAAACAAGTATGGATTATACGGGTATTGTTACCAAACAACTTTCCGAATTCAGTTATAAGATTAATAATGGAAAAGGTACCTTAGCCAAGGTGCTTACC
>CAIWKX010000165.1 GCA_903913315.1 uncultured Bacteroidota bacterium
GCTGTTGTTGACAGACTTGATAAATTAATAACTGCTGTACAAGGTGATAATGCTGGATTAGAAGCAGAAGATGAAGCTTCTGAGCAATCTGTTGCAGGAATAAAAGGATATTTTGGTGAGCCGATTCATGACTCAATTTATGAAAACAAGCAATCAGCAGGATGGACAAAAGGTAAACCAAATAAAGGATATTTTGGTGAATCAATTGATGAAGAACTACTTAGCGCAAAAGCAGAAGTCGGGGAAGTCGTAAAAAAACCCCACCTTGCAACTCCTGCTGAAGAATTTACAGCAGCATCAGAGCCGTTTATTAATCAAACGCTAAAGGAATATGGCCCCACAAAATTTCAAGATAAAATAATAAATGCTGATACTATTGAGGCTAATAGACTCGAAGATATGCGAAAAAGAGGCTTTATAAATTATAATAAAAGTCATGGATTTTCAGTTAAAATGATTAAAAGTAAATTTGTTGAATTACAAAATACCCCAGAATTCAGAAAAGCAGTAAAAAATTATGTTTATAAAGGGATAGATTCGGACATGTTAAAACCCAAACCCAAACCCACTGTTGGACCATAAGCATTAAATAGTGCTTGCAGCGTGCGGACCAAGTCTATCACAGACATAAAGCCATGCTAAAGAGCGCTCTCCGCAGTTGTTCTCACAATTTTTTTGTTCCCGTTTTGTCGTGTAAATTACCTTTAATCTCCCATCGTGTGTAAGGTCTCGATAGTCCTCACTAAAGGATTTTATTGGTCGTCCAAAGCTGTCTGAGCATAGCAATGTATTCGTTTTTGTAAGACATACTGGAAACCAGTGAAAGCCTCCTCCTGAGCGCCTACCTGCATTTACTATCGCGTATGGCTTACTCCTACTGAGTTTAATGTTGTCGTCCGCGGCGAAAACGCCTTTAAATTTACCTCTAAACAGCTGTCGTGCAATCTTCTCGAGTTTATAATTGTCGGTTTCATCTTTCGTGTGTATAGCCTGTTGGATTTTCTGGAGAGCCTCATCGTAGAGTTTCTGCGCCATAATTTTATATTTTATATAATATAAAAACCCACAATGCGTGCTAAAAAAAAACATACAAAGATGCTTCCCGTAATCAATGGTTGCGGTCAAATCAAAGCCTTTATGACATTAAGTAATAAGAAAACAAAGAAATTAAACGGAAAAGGGCTTTTTGAGGATTTAGGTTTACACAGAAATGGAGCGTCAAATTAATTTAAATATTTAAAATCAAATTTAATTTGATTTATATATCGAAGTCTGAATTACGATGCCCGCAAGAAAACACAAATTGGTCCCCGTGCTTAACAAGCACGGTCAAGTCGCAGCTGTTTTAGCTATTCATGGAAAAAAGGTAAGTGGAAGTGGTCGTAAGAAGAGCACTGTTCGTGGAAGAGGTTATGTCTCATTGGGAGCGCTTCCATCGGCTGGATGGTAATGTAAGGAGCTTGTCCCTTACCAATAATTTTATTGCGAATTATTTTTAAAATGCAAATAATATATACCCGAACACGCACGCAAATGCCCGCAAGAAAACACAAATTGGTCCCAGTCATCAACAAGCATGGAAGAGTTGGTGCTGTTATGGCTGTCGGTGAGAAAAAAACAAAAACAATGGGTAATGGTCTTAAATTAGCTGGAAATGGTCGCAAGAAGCACTCTGTTCGTGGAAGTGGTTACGTCTCATTGGGAGCGCTTCCATCATTCGGATGGTAAACAATAAACATGTATTAATACATGATTTTTTTGCTCACTTGCATATACTTAAGATGCCTCTCGTTGCATGCATTCAAAACGATTGCGACAAGCGAACGCGCAATCCTGACGTGCGAGATGGTCTATGCGCTCACTGCTACTCTCACACTGAAGCTGGGCGTGAGGAATACCGACTTAAACGAAATTCGTCAGCATCTGCGCAAAAACAAACAACAGCACAGAGATTGGGTCAAATAATGGATGGAATAAATGAAATAATAGCTTTCTTACACTCGCAAGAAGATAATTCGACTGTTGTCGATGAAGTAAGTGATGGTGGGCAGCAGTTGACAAGCTGAAGTAGGTGGGCAACGGCTGCCGACCATGAGTGAGTAGGTGGGCAACGGCTGACTACCTCAAAATCCCGCAGAAATCCTTAGAAAACTCAACGGTTTCGTCAGAAAAAAATAAAGGGGAATTGACAATGTCAAATGGACCTTTAATTTTCTTTCCCAGCGAATTTAACCATTTCTACAGAACCCTTATCCTCTCGATATTTTGCGATGCTCACAGCCAATTTATTAAACATTCTATTATACACTGGTCCTCGAAAAAGCCGATTCATGTAAACCACAACATCAAGAAGAATATCAGCACGACTTCCACGAAGTTGTAAATTTTTGTCGCGATTCTTCTTTAACGATAAAATGTAATGTTTTGGAGTGAAATCAAATTCCCAAGCCATGTTTGCAATAGTATAGAAATCATCGTAAGACATTTTATCAGATAAGCAATGATTGTAACCTTTATATTTCTCTTCTTCAGTACATGTTCGATGAATCATAATGCTTTGGACAATATCGTTAATAGAAACGTCTATATTGTTGGGTCTCAAATGTTCATCAATAACCTCCAACATAATGCGAGCGAAACACTTCAGCGCAACCTCATACCATTCTTTTCGATTAATTTTTACATTTTCATCGCATTCTCCATAATAATTTTCGTCGTAACTCTTTTTCTTTTTTCCAAATAGCGCACCATACTCTTCATAAGTCATCATCGCCATCTTCGTCGCAGTAAACTTGTTTACTCTTTAATGTATACAATATAGAATGATTTTATCTAATAGAAAAAATTAGTATTTATTTACTAATTTAAATTAATGCATTGCTGCTGATTTAACTAGTGGATTATCATTATCCTCTCGCGATTTCATACCATATAAATAATTACCGCAACCAGCAACTTTTTTAGAATATAAGTCATCAAAGTGTTCCTCTGGTATGCAAAGCGGACCTTCATCTTCAAATGTTAAAACACAATATCTCATAAAGAGTTCATATCTCTCCCTAATTCTATCGAGTCTTATCATATCATACATTAATTCATTAATAGGTGTGTTTTTAATATCATTGAAAACACTTATAAATTCATCTAATGAATCACTAAAATCATTACCAAATTCTTTATTCCATAAATAAACGCAAGTATTCCATCCCACGCAGAAGGTTGTGTAATAATACCATTCGGGTGAATTTTCAGCAAATTCACAACCATCTTTAATATAATTATTAAACGTTTCGATAATAACAGCTTCCATCTCTTCGTTCTCCATCGCAATTTTTTTAGTAAAGCAGTTTACTTGTTCTTGATATACTATATAAAATCATTTGTCTAACATAAAATATTTTACACACAAAACGTCGGGGCACA
>CAIWKX010000166.1 GCA_903913315.1 uncultured Bacteroidota bacterium
ATTTTTTCTTCGCAGTAGGTTGAAAGTTCATCTAAATAAATATTAATTTCTAAAATAGAAATGTTATCCGTTATTAGTTTTTTTGAAATCAGAGTGGTCAAAGATGAAATGATTTTACCTTTGAAGTATTCTTGTATTTTATCAGCGTTATAGGAAAGTAAATTGCCAACTAAACTTTCAATAAATAATCTTGGATTGGATACTTTAAAACCGTATTGACCAAAAGCACGAACAGGTACAATAATTCCATACTTAGGGTCTTCGAGTAAAATGGGAGAAGTTGTGCCCCACTTATTGTCTAATTTACTTATTAGATTAACATACCAAATTTGTGCTTGAAATGGAGAATCTCCACCAAAAGGCAAGTTTATTATTTTATTTAGTAACGGAATATTATCTGTTTTGATAGTGTGAGTTCCGCTTTTAAACTCGTCTAATATTTCACCGCCTTTAACAAATAAAGCGTGTTGTGAAGGATTGACAATCACTTGTGTGCCAATTCTCAAATCTTCAGATGGAAATTTCCATACAAACTCATCTTCCTGTGCTTGGTATTTTACTATGTCTATTATTGCCATATATTCAAATCTTGATTTCAAATTTATAATCAATAAATTAAATAAATCGATAGAATTAGTTAACGTAGCATCCTAATGAGTTATCGTAAAAAAAGCTATGGGTTACACATAGCTTTTTGAAATCAACTTTAAACTAACAAAAATTATTTTTTTGAATTGATATCTAATTTCAATTGGACATCATCATTGTCTTTGTATTCTTTTTGATAAAATTTTCTGAAGTATCCTGCGTATCCTGTAACTTTCACTTTAATTTGTTTGAATATTAAATAATCGTGAATTTCAACTACGTAGTTTGGATGTACTATAATATCAGCTCCTGAATTAATAACTGCGTTATATGCAGCTGCTGATTTTGTTTTGTTTTCTCTAGCTTTAAAGAGAAAGCTAAAATTAGTATCAGATGAATAACTCATTCCATCTGCAAATTTGTTTCCGCCACCAACTTGAAAAATCAAAAAATAAGAAGATGTAGATTCACCAACTAATTTTTTAGTCATATCAACTTCTACATTGGCTCTAATAGGGTTGATTTCTGCTTTGGGTGCATAAGCTGCTGTTGAAAGAACACCTGTTTTTGTTGTTGTACAGCTTGACAATACAATTACGCTTGTCACAAGAAGTAAAATTTTTTTCATTCTTTTTTAAGGTTTTAATTTATAATTAGCAAAAATATATGAATAAAAACATTAAAAATCAAAGAATTAGTTACCGTAATGTTTGCTTGAGTTACCGTAGAAGTTAAACCAATTGTAGTATCAATAAAACGGAAGTCCCTTTTTCCTTTGTGGACTTAATAAGTATTGGGTCACTATTATTTTGATGTAATAGGTTTATTCGTTCCTCTACCAATTTAATGCCTTTACTTGCGTAAAGTTTATTCAAATTGTCCTTAGCCATTCCTTTACCATTGTCTTTTATTTCACAAAGCAAAAGATTATCAGTTTGCCGAAATAGAATTTCTAAAGTTGGATTTACTGAATTAGAATCAAAAGCATGAACAAATACATTTTCTACAAAGGGCTGTATCAGCATTGGTGGTAAAGTAACTTCATAAGTATCTAATGATTGTGAAATTGTAAATTTAAAGTCAATTGCATCTTTAAAACGCATGTTTTCCAAATGAATATAGGTTTGCAAATACTGTATTTCATCTGCCAAACTGATTCTTTGTTTGGAAGAGTGATTTAAAGTCTGTCTGATTAATTTAGAAAATTCGCCCATATACATCAATGCCTCATCGGTATTGTTGTCAATAATAAAATGCTGTATGGAATTCATCGCATTAAAAATGAAATGGGGATTCATTTGGCTTTGTAAAGCTTCCATTTTAGTTTCAACTAAACGTTTTTGGAAGGCTCCTTTGGCTTGTTCTCGTTCTTCTATATATTGAATACGTTTTTTATAGCTTATAAATCCAAGGAGTAGTAATACTAAGATACAAATTGTGGTAAACCACCATGTTTTCCAGAAAGGTGGAGTAATTAGTATAGAAATCGTTTTGGTTGTAAATAGGACTCCAGTTCCAATATTTTTACCTTCAATAAGTAGTTTGTATCTTCCACTTGGCGTTCCTCTTAATTGAATCTTTGTAGACTTATCAAATTCACTCCATGTATTTGTGAGACCAATAATTTTATATTGATAAACATTTTTATCGGCATTGAATAAATTATAGTTGTTGAATGTTATTTCAATGTCATTTTGATTATAAGCTAGTTTTAGCTCTTTGTCAAGATAACATCCCCAAGCTAAATTAGTCGAATTGGCTTTATAGTTTATTCCGTTTACTTTGAGGTTAGTTATTTGAATCGCATTTTGAGGATTGTCATTTGAGAGGATTTTGTGTACATCAAGAAATAATAAACCGTCGTTGGATGCTATCCATAAATCGCCATTTTTATCTTTTGTACAATCATTAAATTGAATATCATTAATCCCTTCCGATTGATTGATAAGCTTTATAAATTTACGTCCTTTCAATACATTAATCCCTTTGTTAGTTCCAATAAAATAATATCCTTTGGATTGCTGAATAAATGAAATGGAAGTTCCATACAATTCTTTATAGGGCTTATAGACATGCAGAATTTTTAAAGTATTGTTAGCCCATCTCGCAATATAAACTCTACCACTATTAGCACCAATAACCAATTCGCCTTTATCATTGATGATAATGTCCTTGATATAGGTTTCGTTGAATTGTTTATGGAGGTTTAACGAATAGAACACATTGTTTTGATAATGAATTAATCCATTGGTATAGGTTGCAAACCAAATTTGATTGCCTTGATTGAGGATTTTAGTGATGTCTCTTGGGATATTTTCATCTTTTAATGATAGTATTTTACCATCAACTCGGTCAAATTTATTTGTACTCAAATACATGTCGGCATACATCAAACCAAATAAAAGTTGGTCATTTTGGTCAAAAGCAATATGTCCTCCTTCTGTAAATTTAAAGAATTGAATAGTGTAATTTTCGTCAAAACAGAAAATTCCCAAAGTAGTTGTCACCCATATATAGCCTTGATTGTCAGAAGTAATATTGAAACAACTAAATTCCTTCTTTTTGAAATATCGACCATATTGCTTATTGGTTTCAGGAGTAATTCCAACTTTTTTTAAATAGTTGTAAATTGATTTCCAAAGCAGTGTCGTATTTAACTTGATATACGTTAAATCTTTATGTTTTATGATGATATTATTTTTTGCTCCAATCCAAATATTATCCTTGGAATCATTATATAAGCATTGAACCTCAAGTTCTTTTAATCCAAAAAATGAAGGAGTAAGAGTATTTTTTTGCTGACTTAAATCAACAATATAAATCCCTTTATCTATAGAACCGACCCAAAGTTGCTGAGTATCTTTATCAAAACACAAACACCATAACCCTGTAGATTTGATGTTGGCTTGTTGTGTAATATCGGTCAATTGATGGTTAGCATACTTAAATAATCCGCCTTTGGGGTCAGTTACATTCCAAGTAGCTAAATACAAATTACTAGAGTCATCGTTGGTAAAATCCCATGAAATAGGACATTGATACTGTTCTTCTTTGTTTGTTACCAAATCTCGAACAAACAACTCATGGATAACAACACCAGAAAAATACTGTTTATTGTAGATATATGATGAGTAAGAGCCAGGAGGGGTAAAGGTCTCTTCTAATTTGGAATCCTGTATATTTCTGCCAATCGATAAACTATACACTTTATCGTAAGCTACCGTAATTAATAGCTTGTCGTTATATTCGTTTATTCCGCCTACTTGAAAACTACCTCTTAAATTTTCAGTCTTATGAACAAATGATTTGAATTGCTTACCATCAAATAGGCTCAAACCGTTTTCAGTTCCCAACACCAAACAATTATGCTTTTTAGAATAAAACATTTTACGGATGGCATTATGAACCAATCCATCCTTTTTATCAAAAAATGTAAATTTTTTTCCATCGAACTTCGCTAAGCCTTTTCCATACAAAGACAACCAAAGATTATGGTCCTTGTCTTCTGCAATAGCCCAAACTTCGCTATATTTTAATCCGTTGGTTTCATTATACACCTTGTAGGAAGAGCCATCATAACAGCACAACCCCGCCTCCGTTCCAATCCACATCAATCCACGACTGTCTTTAAAGAAACATTTGATACCATTACTTGGTAATCCATCATTGATAGAAATGTTTTTACTAGGTAGTGTTTGGGCGACTACAGTAGTAAGAAATAGAAGAAAGAAAGCAAGTATTTTATTTCTTTTGAAGAATGGCATTGATAAAGTCTTCTTTTTGACGAAACGATACAGGAAGGGTTTCGCCATTGGTTAATTCTATTAAAAGGTCGTTGGTTTTGTTAAACCGAATCACATAATTTAGATTAACTAAATAGGACTTATGTATGCGTTGAAATATGCTACTTGGTAACAGCTCTTCAACATATTTTAAGGTTTTGGATAACGTGATTTTACGCCCGTCTAAACAAATAATACTGCAATAATTACTGTCTGCTTCACAATAGAGAATTGCATTGGTTTTAATGAGCTCAAACCCTGATTCGGTAGGAAATGCTATCTTTTTAAATTCAGAGCCTCCTGTGTCAATATTTTCAAGAAGTAGCGTTAGTTTGTCCTGTTGAGATGCTTTATTTAATTTGGAATCATATTTTTTTATAGTTTCGAGTAAATCAATGGTATTTATTGGTTTTAATAGATAATCCAAAGCACTACATTTAATAGCATCAATAGCAAATTCAGAATGAGCTGTGGTAAAAATCACTTCAAAATTAACATCTTTGATTTCTTTAAACAGTTCAAATCCGTTTTTGCTAGGCATTTGAACATCCAAAAAGACCAATTCTGGATTGAATTTATCAATAGCAAGAACTGCTTCATCAACGCTTTCACATTTGGCTAAGACCAAAAACCTATCAGGAAAGCTTCGTTGTAGAAGCTTCTCCAAAAACTCACGAGCATTGAACTCGTCATCTACTATTATTGTTTTTATCATAGAGTAAAAATAGGAAAAAAATAAAACATATTTTTTTTACAATTAGTTAACGTAATGTAATTATGAGTAAACGTTATTGAACATATCTATTCTTTTTTTTGAATTTAGTAGTGTTTTCAAGCATTTATACTAGCTGGCTTTAGAGCAAATAGGTGCTACGGTTACATAGTAAATACGTGCTTATTAACTTGATAAAAATCAAATGGTTATTTTTTGGTCAAAACACAAAAAATATTTTTTGAGCAATATCATGAGTACAAGTTTGGAGCTATGCAGGCAGGTATATAGCTAGGGGGTAACGGGAGGAGGGCAGGTGGATTAAGCTCAAAGCTGAACCTTTGCTCAATTGAGCAAACCCTTCTTGATATTCAAAGTTTAATGAAAGTGATGTTTATTGATTGAACGGGTGTTGCCATTTTAACCTATCTTTTTAATAATAAAGGTCAATTTGACAAGCTACATTAACTCTTTAAAACACTCTATTTTATAGCTTTTTCCTAAATTATCATATATTATTTTGATGCAGTTTTTGCATCAAAAGCTTTTTGGTTTCAGCCAATTTATATCTAAAAATAAGTTTATTCCTTTATTTTTTATAATTTTATCCTATTAAATAATTACAATAATTATGGCAGATTCTAACATAGAATGGACGAATAA
>CAIWKX010000167.1 GCA_903913315.1 uncultured Bacteroidota bacterium
CCACGAGACCTTCATCAATAAATTCTTTTCCTGTTTCCTTTTCACAATATGGATCTCAGAACTGGAATGTTTCTGATCCGAGGACAAACAGGAAAGTCTCTGTTTCGTACAACCTTTACGAACTTGCATCGTGCACTCCAGTCCCAAGCCTTGGGCTAGCAACACCTCGGTTTCCCAAGTTGCAGTTTCTTGAACTAGATTCATGGTGTTCATCGGACGGCTGTCAAGTGGTCGCTGTGCAAAACTCACGATTCCTCGATGATCATATGCAGAGAATTTTTGTGTGATCGAGTTTTCATGGAATGCATCAATACATTCAGTCCTCCTGGTTCGATGAAGCTGTCGCTTAGCCGCTAATGCAGAGCTCGGTCGTAAATTGTACAACTCCTGCTCTGGTCATTTTACACGTTTGAGACTCACAAAACCCACTTCGCTCAAAATTCGGGCTTGATACTCCCAGATATTTTTTAATTATATGATGTTTTAAACACAATTTAGGTACTTTTTCCAGACGGCTGATATTGATGTAAGTGCTCTGTCAGGATCTTCAAGACATATTTGCGCCAGACAGAACGGACGACGGGGACAACTAATTAATCAAGTGGCATGTACTACTAGAAGTGTGGAACATTTGAAATTTTTTCTCATCTATTTTACATCGTGGAAATAATTTTTCTACGAAAAGTTTTTGCGCAAATCCATGTGAACAATGAAAAATTTGTTACGAAAAATTTATTTGCTTGATCTACATCGGGGAACAATACGAAGCATTAATTTTTTGTCATCGTACGTAGGCGAAGCATAGCATCGACGATGCTATGCGCTATTTAAACAAAGTCGAATGACTTTGTTTAAATCTTTCCTTTCAATAAATTTGTTGTGTGTAGACCTACGGTCATCGGGGAACAACACAAAGCATTAATTTTTTGTGATACACAAGTAAGCAATCAACACAAACCAAGGCCGCACCCTTAGTTTAATGAAGAAAAATCTAAACCAAAGGGTAGTGACTGAGTATTTACAACGAATCGAATCAACAAGTCGAATATTTTTGTCGATGTTGGATGTTCGACATTTTGCTGCAACATTCTAGAAACTCGGTTTTCATTTTTTTTTTCGACTCGCCGGCGCCGGACACCTGTCCAATACGGCCCAATCATTGCGCGTTTGTTGTAGCAGTGACTTATACGACTGAAAGTGAGTGAGTTCACATCTCCGCTTTGGTTCAGCGGGTAGTGCTTCGGCTTGTCACCTTGCGGTCTCAAGTTCGAATCCTATAACGGCAGAATCTCGTAAACTGGCCACTTACGGGAGGCGGGCCGAAGTAGGCATGAAAGAAGACAGTGGACTGATCACCCATTGAACCTTCGGACATGGCAGCTCAAAAAAACAAGTCCAGTCAATCCCAGTCAGTCGGATGACTCAGACAAAAACATTTTGTGGTCACTGCGGCCCGTTCGTCTGAGTCTATATAACGGGCTTTTTCAAGTTTTGACTAGTCTAAGTGTTTGTTATACTTCAATACACCACCGTGACGCCCACTACGTGCCGCCCTACCGCCTTCTATTACATCACTCGCTTTAATATCTTCTCTCTTGTGTAGTTGCTTGACCTTGTGTTGTTTAGTGGCTACTTTTATCACGTTCTTTTCTGTAGTTTCTACTGTGTGATGTGGTACTAATAGTACTTTGTCTCGTTTATGCATAGTACCATCCGTCAAAGCTACGGTCTTCCCCATAGCGCTAGCAACTGTATATATCTCGTCGCTCCATCTGTTCTCGCTTCCTTTCTTTAACATAGCGGTATCATCGATGCGTACTTTATCACCCGCTTTTAAGTCTGTATTGAACCCGTTTTGTTCTCCTTTCTGTATGTTCATATGTAGTACGTGCATACGGCTTTTATCATCATGAATAGCTTGGTTAGGTGTGATGTTATCTAGTGATGAATGAGGTGTTTCGTTGTACTGTTCGACAATGGTAGGTAGTAGTTTTACCCACTTCGTATTGTGATTCTCTAAGAACTCTCTCGACAGTATGCGCTTTAGTTGCTTAGCGACTGCATCTATCACACCTAGCGCGTGATGATCATTGAGTTTAACATGTTCTAAGACTGCATTATTGTCACTCAATACCTTTCGAAAATTTTGTTCTTCATCTCTGTCATCTCCTTTAAATGCTGAATCGCTATCACTCATTATTATTACTAATGCTTCTTTATTGAACTGGTGTAAGCCTGACTCACTGGAAAAAAAATTAATGGCTGGTGTTGCATCCTTTAATGACTTGGTTTTCATTGGAAAACACCAAACTTTACGGCTGAATAAGTCCATGATACATAGGATATAACCATATCCATTATTTGAGGTCTCATATTTGAGGTCTCATTATTTGAGGTCTCATAATTTGAAACCCAATAGATGATATAGTATGTCCTGTTCCTTGTGATGCAGTTAAAGCTGGTGTTGCTCCTACTGCTGTAGATATATTAATTTCAGTATTAGCAACTGATGTATATGATGTTAAGGCTGGCGTGGTTGGTGATAACATTAAAACATCTGATGGTGCTAATGTAATTTCAATTGTGATATCTCCATATAAACTAGTATCTATGATTGCAGTAGATGCGTTAGGACCAAGTACCCTAACCAAGTTCTAATAGTATAATTATCTTGGTCTTGATATCCATTATTAGTATCTGATGTATTTCCTAAAGGAAACCCTGCATATCTGTTTAATTGACCATTGTTATAAGTAGTTTTATTTGATGGGTCAGAATTACAACCAATTCTATTTTTACCTACTGAATCATAACCACATGTGAAATCATGAAGTATATTAAATATATAGCCATATTGATTTATATTTTGTCTTGATTGGCCATTATTTTTGCTTCAAGATTTTCTATTAAAGATGATGTATTACGTGGAAAATATGCCTTCTGTACATAATTAGCTACATTAGTAGCTGCATTATTTCCGCGGTGTTGTGTATTACCAACAAAATTAAATTCCAAAGTCGATAAATCTACTAATGAATTAGGAGGTAAAGCAAATATAATTTTTTGTCCGTTGGTTGCTGATGTTTGACCAGATAAGGGAACGATTTTTAAAGTTTGTTTTGATATTCCTTGAATCTGTTTAACACGATAAAGCATTCCACTTGGTATAGCCGGTGGTACATTTAATAAACCTCCTGGAGGTACATCTGAATATGATGCTGACATATTATATATATTTTTTATTAACATTTTTAAAGCAAGGGGTTGGGATCGTGACCTACGGCCCCAGCAATCGAAAAATCAAATGCACGCAGCTGAAGATGGAGCAATTACTCAGAACTTAACCAACAAATGCGGCGATCGTCTGCGGCTATTGTGAAAGCGTCAATCGTTGCTTCGGGTTCCACGTTTCATCAGAATAAATAACGGGCGACGGGCAGAGAGGAGAGAGAGTGAGGTGGGGTCAAGGGGGAGGGGAAGCG
>CAIWKX010000168.1 GCA_903913315.1 uncultured Bacteroidota bacterium
CTATATATTTGAAAAAATAATTTCAACAAAAAATTTTCAAATTATTAATTTTTATCAAAATTTTAGCATTGAATACATTATTTTATTTGAACTAATTAAAATAAAATGCAAGATATTTTTATTGTTTAAAGCCCATGAAATCTTATAGTAATTCGACATTTAAAATATAATTATCAATTAAACCAAAAGAACGAAATGAAAAAAATAAAATTAATTATTTATTCTAGATTATTTAGTAAAGTGTTAAGACCATTTTATAGATTGTTATTTTTTATATCAAAAAAAACGATTTCCTTTATTTATACAAAAGCAAAAATTAATGAAGCAGAAGTTAAGTACTTTGGGACTTCAATAGGTTTTCCAAAAGATACAGGTATAACTATTTTAACTAATATTTATTGGAAAGGTGAGAAAGGATTTGAATATGAGATTGGGTATTTTTTAGAAAAAAACATTAAGAGCTTTAATTATTTTTTTGATATTGGAGCTAATTTTGGTTTTTATTCTGCTGTTGTTTCAAAAATGAATCCAGATTTAAAAATTTTTAGTTTTGAACCTTTAGACAATATATATAGAAATCAAATTGATTTTTTAAAATTAAATAAAATAAATTCAACATCAGAAAATATTGCAATCAGTGATTTTGATGGATTTTCAACCTTTTATATTCCAGAAAAAGATATAGTTTCTGAAATTCATACTGCAACCTTAAATCCAGATTTTTTTTATAATAAGCAATTTCAGATTCATGAAAAACAAGTTACAACTATAACTTTAGATAGTTATGTTAATAAACTTAATTTTGAAAAAGGAGAGCGAATTTTTATAAAATTAGATGTTGAAGGGCACGAATTAAATGTTTTTAAGGGAGCTGTTAATTTTCTCAAAAACTATACGCCTGTTATAATTTGCGAAATAGAAACAAATAGTGAATTTATTAATGAATTGTATGATCTAGTTTCGTCATTAGGGTATTCTTTTTATTTTTTAAATAAAGATTTTCTTTCTAAGATTAAGAAGTCGGATTTTAACTATTTTAAAGGAGCTCCCAATTTTTTACTATTACATGAATCGGAAGATTTGAATAGATTGGCAATTTCTATTTTAGGATAGAAATTATTTTGATTTCATACTTTAAAAATTTCTTTTGAGAATAGAACAATTAACATTTACAAGATTTATTGCTGCTATTGCCATAGTGATTTATCACTATGGTAAAGGGAGCTTTTTATTTAATAATCAATTGGTTTCGATAGTATTCCAACAGGCTAATATTGGGGTAAGTTATTTTTTTATTTTATCTGGTTTTGTTATGATTATTGCTTATCAAAATAATAGTACAATACATTTTTTCACTTACTTAAAAAATAGATTTGCAAGGGTTTATCCCGTATATTTTTTAGCAATATTACTTACTTTATTTATTTACATGTTTAAAGGAATAAAGTTAATGGATTTATTTTTAAATATTATTATGCTTCAAGCCTGGGTTCCAGGGAAGGCATTAACAGTTAATTTTCCTGGATGGTCATTATCTGTTGAATTATTTTTTTATATTTCATTTCCTATTTTGTTTAATTATTTTTATAAGGATGGCTATAGAAAAAGCATCGCATATTTTGTGTTGTTTTTTTGGTGTTTAAGCCAATTGTTTTTTCAGCTATTATTAAAAGACAGCTCTTTGATTATTGCCCCTTTTTCAAAAGGCGATCTTTATTATAGTCCACTACTTCATTTTAATGAGTTTTTGGTGGGGAATTTAGCGGGATTATTTTTTATTAAAAAATTGCAAAATAAGAGCGGTAATTATTCAGTTTTTATTTTTCTTTTACTTATGGGATTATTTCTTTTATTAAAGTTTCCGTTTGGACTTGAATACCATAATGGTTTACTAGCACTATTGTTTGTTCCTCTTATTTTTTTAGTTTCCTTGAATACGGATAAATTAAATACTGTTTTAAATAAAAAAATATTTATATTTTTGGGTGAAATCAGTTTTGGTATTTACATTCTTCAAAGGCCTGTTTGGAAATTAATCTCCTCCCATTTTTTAGAAAAATATTTAGGATTGGATAAAGAAAATGATTTTACCACCTCTTTTTTTATACGATTTTTCTTTTTGATTTTATTTTCTTCCCTTAGTTATCTTTATTTTGAAACTCCCATTAGAAATAAAATAAAAAAAATAAAGTTATAACTATTTATATTCACAAATTATCAATGTCAAAAATACAGGTATTACATATCATAAAATCTTTAGGTCGAGGCGGTGCTGAAATGCTTCTTCCAGAAACACTGAAGGAACATGATCAAGATCGATTTGACTTTCACTATATTTATTTTTTACCATGGAAGAATCAGTTGGTAGCGACTATTCAATCAGCAGGTGGTGAGGTTACATGTTTACCTGCCAAAAATAATCTTCAGCTTTTATTTCAGTTTCCAAAAATAATTGCTTACTGTAAACAGCATGATATACAGCTAATTCATGCCCATTTGCCATGGGCTGGTTTTGTAAGTCGAATTGTTTATTTGTTTACTAAAATTCCAACGATTTATACTGAACATAATTTGCAAGAACGTTATCATTTTATTACTAAAATCATCAATAGATTCAGTTATAATTTTCAGACTTTAGGGATTGGTGTTTCAGAAGATGTTACTGCTTCTATTAGGAAAAATATTAAACCTAAAGTCAGAGTAAAGACTGTACTAAATGGCGTTAATACTAGGAGGTTTTTAAAAAACCATGGACTAGAAACAATGGGAGTACGTTCTCATTATGGAATACCCCAAGATGCTTTTTTGGTTGGTACTGTAGCTGTTTTTCGATTTCAAAAGCGATTGGATTTATGGTTGGAAATTCTTGCTGAATCGATTGCAATTAATCCAAATATTTATGGTATTATCATTGGAGCCGGCCCTTTAGAATCGAGTTTAAAAGAAAAGCAAAAGGCATTAGGATTAGAAGGGAAAGTGTTTTTTACTGGATTGCAATCGGAAGTTAAACCTTATTATGAAGCTATGAATGTTTTTATGATGAGTTCTTCTTTTGAGGGATTGCCCATCGCTTTATTGGAAGCAATGAGTATGGGATGTGCTATTTTGTCTACTAATGCGGGAGGTATAAAAGAAGTTTTAAGAAATAATGAAGATGGGTTATTGGTTGCTGTTGAGGATTGGAACCGGTTAACTGAACTATTAGTTGATTTATCTTACAATTCAGAAAAACTACATGTTTTTCAATCTCAATCTAGAAAAAGAGTTGTTGCTGCTTTTAGTATTGAAGCGATGGTTAATCAATTAGAAACTTTGTATTTAGAACAAATTGTATGATTATTCGAGCGCCTCATTTGGAAGATCAAGCAGCTATCATAGAATTGTTGCAGCTTAGTTTGGGAGAAAGTAAATTAAAGAAAACACAAACAATATGGGAATTTAAGCATATTAAGAATCCATTTGGAGTTTCCCCTGTATTTTTGGCAGAAGAAAACACTATTTTGGTTGGAATACGTGCATTTATGCAATGGAGTTGGCAATTGGGTGATATTGTTTGGACCTCTTATAGGGCTGTTGATACGGGAACTCATCCGGATTATCAAGGTAAAGGTATTTTTAAAAATTTGACTTTATATGCTTTGGATTATGTTAGTCAATTTGGCGATTGTTTTGTCTTTAATACTCCCAATGACAAGAGTCGTCCTGGTTATTTAAAAATGGGATGGCAAGAAGTTTCTAAAATAAAAGTTGCTTTCGTACCTATTTCTATTTTTAGTTTGTCCTATTTATTTAATAAAAAAAAATATGAAAATTCCATTTCAGAATTTCAATTAGAGCAATTGTGTTCGATTCACAATTCTAATTTGAAGTCTAAAAATGTATTATTTACTCCAAAATCTGCTGCGTATTTAAAGTGGCGTTATCAGGAGAATCCTCTGCAGGATTATATTGTTGTTAGCACATCCGATTATTATGTTGCGATGTATGTAAAGAAGCACCGTTTTTTTAATGAGCTAAGAGTTGTAGAAACTATTAGCGTTTTTGATGCTAAGATTCGTTCTCATATTCGTAGCATGGTTTATCAATATGCATTTCAAAATTGTTGTTTCCTTATTACTACTTCCGATAAAGAATTATTTATATTTAGGATTTATGGTTCTTATGGTCCCAAGCTTACCTTTAAATCTCTTACTCCTTCCGATGCGTTTATTGCAAAAGCATTGGATATAAAAAATTGGAGTTATAGTTTAGGTGATTTGGAATTGTTTTGATTGTTTTTTTGTTTTTCTAGTGTGATTTTTCCTAAATCGAAATGACAAAAAATTATGTGATTTTGGAATTGTTTTATTTCTTGTTAGAAATTTTTTATAGTTCTTCTTTTAGAAGTCATTTAAAAAAATAAACACTAAAGGGCTTTAGCCGTTTTTTTTTAAAATTATTATACTGGGTTCTTACCTCTTACATTTGAATTATGGATTTTATTCTTTTATTGTTTTTTATTGTAATTCTGAATCAATTATTTATAACCACTCTTGTTAAGAGAAATAAGTTATTGTCTAAAAAGTTTCTAAATTTATTATTTCTTTATCATTTGTTGTTTTTTGTTATTTATTATGCCTTTACGATGTTTAGTAGGTCTGATTCTTTGGAATACTATATGAATGCATCGATCATTGGGGATAGATATAGTTTGTTTGAACATACAGGAACACTTTTTATAGATAATTTTTCAGCTCCTTTTGTGATGTTTGGTCTTTCTTACGAAAGTATGATGTTGCTTTTTTCTTGGTTTGGCTATATTGGTTTTGTTTTTGCCTATTTGTTTTTTAGAGAAAACATTCCAATCAATGTCACTGTTTTTCGTAAGTTTGATTTAATGCAGCTTCTTTTGTTTTTACCCAATATGCATTTTTGGACCTCTTCTTTGGGTAAAGGTTCTCTTATTTTTATGGGATTAATGGTGTTTACTTATTCTTTAAAAAAACCAAGAAATAGACTGTTACTGTTGCTTATTGGAGGTTATTTTGTGTATATGATCCGTCCTCCAGTGATGTTATTTGTATTATCAGGAGTTATGTTTGGATTGTTGACAGGTAGAGAAAAAATAAGTATTGTTTTGCGGGTTTTTTTAGTTGCTTCGTCCTTGATTTTTTTATATAGTGCCTCTACTACTATCCTAGCTGTTGCTAAAATTCAAAATACTGATAATGTAATTGAAGATTTTCAAAAAAATACCGAAGTACAATCTGAACGATTGGAATCTAGTTCGGGTTCTGGTGTAGCCATGCAGAGTTATCCGTTGCCACTTAAATTATTTACGTTTTGGTTTCGTCCCTTGTTTTTTGATTCCCCTAGTGCTTTAGGGATTTTTAGTTCTATCGAGAATTTAATTTATTTATTACTTTTCTTAAAAATTTGTAATCGACGATTCCTTTCCTTTATTCGAAAAGCTCCTTATTTGGTAAAAATGTCCGGGGTTACCTTTTTGTTGGCTTCTTTTGCGATGACTTTTGTTATGTCTAATTTAGGTATTATTATGCGTCAAAAATCAATGGTTATGTATTTTGGTTTTTTTGTAATCTATTATTTTTTAGCTGAAGAGAAGTGGAAAAAGGAGCAAAAGGAAAAAAATATGTTAGCTGTTTACCAATTATAATTTTACTCTAGCATGAAAAAAGGAGCATTCGTTATATCTTTAGATTTTGAATTAGTTTGGGGTATTTTTGATCATATTGAAATCACTGATAAAGTTTCTTATTTTAATAATACACTTTGGGCTATACCAAAAATACTCGCTTTGTTTGAAAAGTATTCTATTCATGCTACTTGGGCCACTGTTGGGATGTTGTTTAATGAAAATTGGGATGAATGGCAAAATAATGTGCCGTCTATTTTACCCACATACGACAACCGCTTTCTGAATCCTTATGACTATGGAAACAAGCACCGTAAGCGTAATTTAGATTCTTTTTTTTTTGCACCTACTTTAATTAGAGACTTGCAAAGTGTATCTGGTCAGGAAATCGCGACTCATACGTATTCCCATTATTATTGTCTTGAAAACGGTCAAACCGTTGAACAATTTGATATTGATCTACAACAAGCCATTTCTATAGCTCAAAAATTCAACATATCTCTACAATCGTTAGTTTTTCCGAGGAATCAATTTAATAAAGATTATTTAGAAGTTTGTTCTAAAAATCATATAGAAACGGTACGAACTAATCCAGATAATTGGTATTGGGATGTTTCAAAATCAGAGACGTTATTTACTAAAATTGTGCGTTCAGGAGATGCTTATTTACCTCTAGGAAAAAAATCCTATTCTTTGAATTCATTAGCTTGTGATGCAGTATTTTGTCAGCCTGCGAGTCGTTTTTTGAGACCACAACATACCCTTGCGTTGTTGAATTTTGCTCGAGTATTGCGTATAAAGCAAGAGATTATTAGCGCTGCCAAAAATGAGGAGATTTATCATTTATGGTGGCATCCGCATAATTTTGGATTGGATACTGAAGGTGCTCTTAAATCTCTTGAGAGTATTTTAGTTACTTACATTCATTGCAGGGATACCTATGGAATGAAGAGTTTGACGATGCAACAACTAAAAAATACAAGGTTTGAATTGTAAAAGGCGTTTTTCATTAGTTGGAATTTATGAAAAATTTGGCAATTATAAATTGTTTTTATTTTTCTACCATTTTATTTTCTGCTGTTTAGCCTATTCTCTCAGAATACAGAGAGGGGTATCAGATGCTCATTTTTATTGGGCGCAACATATTTCTATTTCAGCCCATTCATGGTTTGATTTTGCTGACTATGGGGCTAATTTTATTTTATTTTTAAATTATCCCTTTTTGCGATTAGGGTTTCCATTTTGGTTTGGTTTTGTTCTTTATGGATTCATTGGTTATTTAGGTATATTGCAATGGATTGCTTTTTCTGAAAAAATTATTGGAGGGATTTATTATAAAGGGAGTAATTTTTTACCCCTTATTTTTTTTCTTCCTAATCTTAATTATTGGACGGCTACTTTGGGAAAGGAGCCAATTGTTTTTTTATCGCTAGCCACGCTTTTTAATTTTGTCGTTGATTTTAAAGGTAAAATAGTACCCATTGCTCTTGCCTTTTTATTTTTATTACTAATCCGTCCTCATGTTGCTTTTTTGTTTTTATTTTCATTGTTACTTATCTTGTTGTTTCAAAAGAACTATTCTTTAAAAAGAAAAATTATTTTTTCGATTGTTTCATTTTCTCTTTTTTCAGTTCTTTTCTCCATGGTTTTTAGGTTAGCCACAGTTAAATATTGGGATTGGAATCGCATTGTTTACAGTAATGACTACTCTGTATTATCTTTTAGAAATTCAGGTTCTTATGTTCCCATGTTGGATTATTCTATTTGGTATAAATTATTTTCATTTAATTTTAGGCCTTTATTTTTTGACTCAAATTCTATTTGGGCTTTTTTTGCAAGTCTTGAAAATAGTCTTCTATTGTTTTTACATTTACTAACATTACTTATATTTTTAAAGTATTACAAGAAAATTTATTTTCCAGTGTCATTGAAAATTGTTTTTTTATTTTCTTTGCTATTATGTTTAGTATATGTAAATCGTTATGCTAATTTGGGGATTTTTATGCGGACAAAAATTATGTTTGAACCTTTCCTGTTGATTGGTCTCTTGTTATTAATTAAACACTATTTCACTTTTAAAAAAAGTAATGAATACAACTAATCCCAAATCAAAACTTGTTCGAATTACTACCGTTCCACTTTCATTAGACAAACTTTTGTCGGGGCAATTAGCCTATATGTCGCATTATTTTGATGTTATTGCTGTTTCCTCTAATCAAGATTATTTGGAACGTGTTGGAGTCAAAGAAAAAGTTAGAACCTTTACATTGGAGATGTCTCGAAAGATTACTCCATTAAAAGATCTTATCGCTGTAATTCGGTTGTTTCTATTTTTGAGGAAAGAAAAGCCTATGATTGTTCATACTCATACCCCTAAAGCCGGTATTGTTGGTATGATTGCTTCAAAATTGGCTGGAGTTCCTTATCGATTCCATACTGTAGCTGGTATGCCTCTGTTGGAAGTGACGGGTATTACGCGAAAGGTTTTAGATTTTGTAGAAAGGATGACTTATTTTTGTGCAACGAAAGTATATCCCAATTCTATTGGCTTGAAAACTATTATCGAAGAAAATAATTATTGTTCTTCTACAAAGTTAAAAGTTCTTGCTAATGGTAGTTCAAATGGAATAGATACTTCCTATTTTTCACCAGATTTATTTCCTATTGCAGTCAAAGAGCAGTATCGAAAAGAACTGCAAATAGCTTCAGATGATTTTGTGTTTATTTTTGTTGGTCGTTTGGTTACTGATAAAGGTATTAATGAGATGGTTACTGCTTTTGAGAAAATTCAAGACCACTTTTCAAATACTAAATTACTTTTGGTGGGAGATTATGAAAGTGAATTGGATCCCTTGCTTCCAGAAACATTGGAGTGTATTCAGCGTAATGCTCATATTATTTCTGTTGGTTTTCAAGCAGATGTTCGACCCTATTTTGCCATGTCTGATGTTTTAGTTTTTCCAAGTTATAGAGAAGGATTTCCTAATGTAGTTATGCAGGCTGGTGCTATGGGATTGCCTTCTATAGTAAGTGATATCAATGGTTGTAATGAAATTGTAATTAACAATGAAAATGGAATTATAATACCTGTGAAAAGCACTTCTGCTTTGTTTTCTTCAATGGAACTTCTCTGCACAGATGCCGATTTGTATTCTGAATTAAAGAAGAACTCTCGATCAAGAATTGTGGATTCCTATGAGCAACTTACCGTTTGGAAGGCTATTTTGGAGGAGTATTTGGAAGTTTGTGAATAGTGGTCAGTTGTCAGTTGTCAGTTATCGGTTGTCAGTTATCAGTTGTCAGTTATCAGTTATCAGTTATCAGTTATCAGTTATCAGTTGTCAGTTGTCAGTTGTCAGTTGTCAGTGTTTCTTCGAGGACCAGAACTGATGCTTTCGACCCTGATAGTTATCGGGGTCAGCCACCGATGCTTGTGATTAGTGCTCAGAATAAGAATTGTGTTAAAAATGTGTCAGCTAAAAAGCAACTTTTTTCAGATTAAAAACCAGTTGTGGTTGGTATAACGATTTTTTGGGTTAGTTATCGGGAATATTTTCGCTTTTTGTATTTCCTAGTAAATTTGTCTCAGTAAAATAGACTACTGATAAAGCACTATCTCTCAAAATATTCCAACAATTAATACAAAGTGAATTCTACTTCTTTTCGTATTATTATTGTCAAGTATTGGGATGTTTGGTCAAACTAAAGTGGCAACGGTTGCAACTACGAAGTCTACCGCAATTATTGAGGTTGTTTAGGCATTACGTACTGAAGCTTTAGATTCAGTTGTTGATTTTATGAGTTGGTTTATTTTGTTAAAACAAACTGTAAAAGAAGGTGCTTCAGAAAATAATACTATTCTTAATTGCAGAAAAAATAAATTCCTGTCTTTTGGCATATTCCAAACAACTTGTTCGATAGTATTTTTGTAAAAAAATGATTAGTCATGAAGGCGCGACAGTTTAGGGTTTTATTGTTTCAAGTTTTGTTAGTTGGTTAGTTTTTTTAATTGAGAGAGGTAGATTAGATAAAGAATAGAAAATTTATAATAGCATTAAAATTACTGTTTTGAGCCAAAATAAGCAAATTAATTCAATAATGATTTTAAACAAAGAAAAAAATGTATATTTGCCTAGCCCCGCATAAAAATTAATTCTTTAATATACTTCTAATTAAAATGAAGAAAAATACTTTATTGCTGGTTACTGCAATTGATTGTAAACTAAAATTAATTCTATTTTATTTTACCATTTTTTTGATGTTTTTGTTTGTTCATAAAGGATATTCTCAATGTGGTCCTTATCAATATTATACAGGAGGTAATCAAACGAAAATGGTGGGTGATGGTTGGGTGACTTCTGGTGGGACTTGGGCTTATCCCATTAATTTGTATACCGCAAGATCAGGAGGACAGGCTGTTACACAATCGAATAAATTATTAAGTACTCCAACTTACATTCAATCTCCTAAAATCAATACTCCCAAAACCTTTTCTTTTTGGATTAAAGGAACAGCAGCTTTAAACTATTCTTTTTCTTTTTCTGATGATAATGGGACCACTTGGACCCCTATTGTTAATGGGGTCACGACGTTGTCCACAACTTTGAATCCTACGCCTTATGCCGTTTCTTCAGCCACAGTTCCTGTTTTGTCAACAAGTTGGCAATTGGTTACGGTAACTGCCAATTTTCCTGTTAGTCCATATGGCTATTATTTTAAATTAAATGATACGCGAGTAAATGGAACGTTTGGCACTTTGTGTTTGGATGATTTTTCTTGGGTATCTTCTGTAGCGACAGATAATACTATAGTGGTTCCAGCGGTTACTTCTTCGGTTTATACTCCTACGAATTGTTCGGTATCCGTTCCAACAACAGCCATATACCACTTTTATGATGTGGGAGGGTCTGATGATAATTTTTCCAATGGGCAAGCTAATATTTTGACTTTTACTCCTGTAGATCCAACTTTTAAAATTAAAGTTACTTTTATAGCTCCGAATTTTAATTTAAACGGAGCAAGAGTTTTTGTTTATGACAATACTGCTACTACTGGAAATGCTATTTTAGGCTCCCCTTTTTCTGCTACTCCCTTGGTAACCCCCTATGTTTCTTCCTTGTCTTCAGATGGATCGATTACCCTAGAATTTATTTCTAATGGGACTTATGCTTCAAGCAGTATACTTGGTCAAGCAGGAGGGTATGATATACAAGTAGAATGTTCGTCACCTGTTTGTCAACTACCGACATCTGCACCCACTATTTCAACTATTACTAGTACTACTGCAACTATTAAATGGACAGGTATTTCTCCGGGTTACGAATATGCTACAACATTAACGAATTCGCCGCCAAGTGCATCGGGAACCTATACAACTTCAACTACTGGTGTTGTTTCTGGATTAATCCCTGAGACCTTTTATTATGTTTGGGTACGAGGTAATTGTGGTTCATCTTTCTATAGTGATTGGGTGATGTCTTCAGGGTTTACGACACTTTGCCCACCTAATGCTGTTCCCTATCTTGAAGATTTCTCTGGGCTGAATGTTGCTTTACCTCATTGTACCTCAAGTACAGGAGGCGATTGGCAAACTAATCTTTCTATGGGAAATTTACAAGCAACAGTTGCTGGAAATTTCTTTTTTACTAAACCTTTGACCTTGTCATCAGCAACTAATTATACTTTATCTTATGATTATGCAGCGCTTTTGGGAACTGCTAATTTTGATGTGTATATCGGTAAAGTTAATGATGCTTCAATAATGATTCCAGCTAATAAACTTTTTTCGCATATAGGAATAAGCACTGCGGCTACGAATTCGTTTACCTTTACAATTCCTACAGCAGGAGTTTACTATATTGGATTTTATTTAACCTCTACGTCTACTCCATCAACGACACAATTAACCTTAGATACTATTTCTGTCGATTGTGTCACCCCAATTATTACCGCCAGTACTTCTATAATCTGTAGTCCTAATACCATCGTTACTCTTACTGGTTCAGGTGTTAGTGGCTATACTTGGGCAACTTCTGCGGGGACTTTGTATTTTAATACTGCTGCGACTTTTCTTTATACCAGTACTTTAAATAGAAGTACCGTCTATCTCAGAACCAATAGCAATTCTACCATCACTTTAACCAGTATTAATGGTGCTTGTAGTAAAACATCAACAATAAACATCGTTGTTAAGGGAACTACTTGGGATGGAACTTCTTGGAGTAGTGGAGTGCCCGATAGCACCACTCAGGCAGTATTTAATGGAAATTATACATCAACGGCTGACTTAAATGCTTGTTCTGTAATTGTTAATAATGGGGCCGTTTTATTTAAAGCAGGTACCTCCTTAATTGTTCAAAACGCAGTAAATGTAGCAGGGGGAAGCTTAACGTTTGAAAATAATTCAAGTCTGGTACAGATGAATGACGTTACTAATGCTACAGGAGTTTATAATGGTGGGAATGTTGGAAATATTATTTATCAAAGGGACACCAATCCTATGCGATTGTATGATTTTACCTATTGGTCTTCTCCTGTTTATCCGCAAACTTTAGTTGGACTTTCTCCATTAACTCTATCTGATAAATATTTATATTTTAATGCGGCAACAAGTAGTTGGCTTTCTATGGCTTCCAATTCATTGATGAACATCGGGAAAGGTTATATAATAAGAGCACCTCAAACCTTTAGTGCCACTTCGGCTCAAGTATATCATGCTTCCTTTATGGGGATTCCTAATAGTGGAACGATTACAACCCCTATAGTAGGACCCGGGAATTTGAACTTAATAGGGAATCCTTACCCAAGTGCCTTAAATATAGATTTGTTTATGGCAAGTCCTTTGAATACAGCTATTGTAGATAAAACTATTTATTTATGGACGCACAATACTGCAATAACAAATAATAATTATTCTAATAATGATTATGCTGTTTACAACTATCTTGGGGGTACAGGAACCAGTTCAGCACCAAGTGGAGCGACTGGAGGATTTAATACTAATGTTCCTACAGGAAAAATTGCTGCTGGAGAATCTTTCTTTATAAAAGGATTAGCTGCAGGGAATGCCAGCTTTCAAAATTCAATGCGAGTCGTTGGTAATAATAATCAATTCTATAAAAATACCAATTCAAACCCATCTTCAAGTACTGAAATGAATAGAATATGGTTGGATATTAGTAACAACCAAGGTGACTATAAACAAACCCTTATTGGCTATACAAAAAATGCAACCTTAGGAATGGACAAAGGCTATGATGGGGATTATTTTAGTTTTGGTTCACCAATTTCATTATACTCCTTAGTTGATGTCAATCCATTAGCCATTCAAGGAAGACCAATGCCCTTTGATGTTTCTGATGAAGTTCCTTTGGGATTCAATACAATTACAACGGGAACTTTTACTATTAATCTGTATGATTTTGATGGATTGTTTACTCATCAAGACATTTATCTAAAAGACAAGTATCTTAATACCGTGGTCAACCTAAAACAAGGTGCCTATTCATTTACTGCCAATGGAGGAACCTATAATGATCGATTTGTTTTAGTTTATAAATATAGTACCATTACAACCAATATTAGCAGTTTTAATGAAAATGCAATTGTGTTGTATAAACCCAACCAAAATTTGATTATTGATTCTGGTGCTACAATTATGAAAACAGTTAAGGTTTATGATGTAAGAGGCGCTCTTATTTTGGAAAAAGAAGGTATAAATGAAAACAAAACCAGTTTAAATATTGGGACTATGCATCAAGTGTTGCTTATTGAAATTACTTCTTATGAGGGAGAGGTTGTTAGTAGGAAGTATGTCAACTAATTGTTGTTTGGTTTTAGGTAATAGGTATTAGGTAATAGGTATTAGGTAATAGGTATTAGGTTGTAGGTATTAGGTTGTAGGTTGTTAATTCGTGTTTTAGACGAGTGCATTTGCATTTAATTAAAACAAATTTTCGAGTATTTTGCGCTAAAAGTTTAGTTTTTTTCACTATTTAATTCAAGTTGCTAGTTTGAATGTATAAAAAACAAAGCAAAGGTTAAGTAAATTTGTTTTTGAACGACAAAAAACAAAACCAATGCTTTGCAAA
>CAIWKX010000169.1 GCA_903913315.1 uncultured Bacteroidota bacterium
CCACAAAAAAACCGCCAATCTCACGAAAGGCGGTTTCTATTATTTAATTTCTTTTCCTTGATTATCAAAAAAATGATATTCTAGGTACGTGTAAGCGTCACGAGGTATGATTTTCACCCATTTCTTATGCTCAAAGAACCACTTTGAACGTAAGGATGGAAAACCTTTTTTAAGGTATGCTGCCACAAAAGGATGCACATTAAGCTTCACTTTGTTGTGGTCTTTGACAATCTTTTCAAGCGAAAAAGCAATCTTATCTATAATCTGTATAGGCGCATCTACATCACCACTCAAGTTATTCGGATTCTCTTCTCTTGTTTCAATATTTACTTCTGGTCTTACACGTTGTCTAGTAATTTGAACTAATCCAAATTTACTTGGCGGTAAGATCTTGTGTTTGGCTTTATCATCGCCCATCTCTTCTTTTAAGAAATTATATAAAACCTGACGATTTTCTGGATTTTGCATATCGATAAAATCGACTACAATAATACCACCCATGTCGCGAAGTCGCAATTGACGTGCAATTTCTGCCGCTGCAATCATATTCACTTCTAAAGCAGTATCTTCCTGATTCGTTGCTTTGTTAGAACGATTTCCACTATTTACGTCGATGACGTGAAGAGCTTCAGTATGTTCAATAATCAAATAAGCCCCTTTACTCATTGAAACAGTTCTTCCAAATGAGGTTTTTATTTGACGTTCTATATGATATTTCTCAAATAACGGTGTGTCGTTAGATTGATAAAACTTCACTATTTTTTGCTTTTCAGGCGCTATTTCGGCTAAATAGTCCTTAGTTTCTTGATACAACTCTTCATCATCAATTTGAATACTAGTAAAAGTATCATTAAAAACATCTCGTAGTATAGAAGAAGCTTTATTAAGCTCTCCCAAAACCTTTGAAGGATGATGAGCGGTTGGTAATTTTTTACACATTGCAGTCCATCTAGTTATTAAGTTCTGCAAATCTTTTTCTAATTCGGCTGTTTTTTTGCCTTCTGCTACTGTTCTCACAATAACACCAAATCCTTTTGGTTTGACTGCTTGTACCAATTTTTTCAATCGGTCTTTTTCAGCTTTGTCTTCTATTTTTTGGGAAATAGATACACGATCTGAAAAAGGAACAAGAACTAAAAATCTACCAGCAAAAGAAAGCTCTGAGCTTATCCTTGGCCCTTTGGTAGAAATTGGTTCCTTCACTACTTGCACTAAAACGGATTGATTGGCACTCAGCACATCAGCTATAGCACCATCTTTATCAATTTCTTTGTCAAACTGAAAGTTTTTAAGGGAGAAATCTTTTATTTTACCTGCGCTTACAAGTTTTATGAATTTCAAATAGGAAAGTAACGCTGGACCTAAATCATGGTAATGTAAAAAAGCATCTTTTTCAAAGCCTACATTTACAAAAGCCGCATTAAGTCCTGGAACGGGTTTTCTGATTTTAGCGATAAAAATATCACCTACAGAAAAATCACTTCCTTTTTCTTCCTCTTTGTGTAATTCAATTAGTTTTCCATCTTTTAATAAGGCAAAATCTACAGCATTGTCATCCTTACGAATGATAAGTTCTTTATTCATGTTGTAAATTTTTATCCATTCACCTAAGTGAACAGATGGATTAAACATTAACAGGTTATTACCCGGTGGAATTGGTATTAAATTTTTTACATTAAATAGAAGATGTATGCTGATGCCTTAAATCTAATATCTAAAATTTGAAATCTAAAATTCCTTTTCAATGAACGTTTAAAAAGAAAAAAGTAGTTTAAAACTACTTTTTCTTTTTGTGACGGTTAGCTCTCGCACGTTTTTTACGTTTGTGGGTCGCTACCTTATGTCGTTTTCTTTTTTTACCGCTTGGCATAGGTTAATTTTTTGTGATTAATAATAATTTTTTAAACTGCTACTTCAGTTTTAGTTTTTACTCCTTCTACGAATACTTTTGCAGGTTTAAATGCTGGAATATTATGAGCTGGAATTTTAATTGTAGTATTTTTTGAAATGTTTCTACCTGTTTTTTCAGCTCTAGTTTTGATAATAAAACTACCAAATCCTCTTAAGTAAACATTATGACCACCTTCCAAAGAAACTTTAACTTCTTCCATTAATGCTTCAACTGTTGCTTGAACATCTCCTTTTTCAAGACCTAATTTTTCTGAAATTTTTGCTACGATATCTGCTTTCGTCATTTTCTTTCGTATTTAATAATTATGTGTAATTTTTTGAGAGTGCAAATATAAGAATTAAAAAAACAATATTTCAAGGATAATTGATTAAAATTTAATCACATAAAGATTTACTTTTGTCAACCTAATTTTATTTATGTATTTTTCTAACTCATTATTGCAATGGTATTTACAAAATAGACGTGATTTGCCATGGCGAAATACCGTAAACCCTTATCATATATGGCTTTCAGAAATTATGCTTCAACAAACGCGAGTAGCACAAGGAATGCCTTATTTTATAAGGTTTACGGAAGTTTTTCCTACTATTTTTGACTTAGCAAAAACCGATGAAGAACAAGTATTAAAACTTTGGCAAGGATTAGGCTATTATTCACGAGCAAGGAACATGCATAAAACGGCTCAGATTATTGCATTTGAATTAAACGGAAATTTTCCAAACAATTATGAGGATCTATTAAAACTAAAAGGAATTGGGGAATATACCGCCGCCGCTATAGCTTCTTTTGCTTTTAAGCAGGTTGTTCCAGTGGTTGATGGCAATGTATTTAGAGTGCTTTCTCGTTATTTTAATATACAATCTGACATTTCTTCAAGTAGTGCTAAAAAAGAATTCTCAGCTTTGGCAAATGAATTAATACCAAACGATCAACCAGATTTATTCAATCAGGCCATCATGGATTTTGGAGCTTTACAATGTGTTCCTAAAAATCCAAATTGTGAGATTTGTATTTTTAATTCTAGTTGTGCAGCATTACAAAAGAAAAAAGTTGACCAACTCCCAATAAAAACTAAAAAAACTAAAGTAACCAATAGGTTTTTTAACTATTTAATTTTTTTAGATACTGAAAACAATACTATAATCAATAAGAGAACCCAAAAAGGTATTTGGCACAATTTGTATGAATTCCCAGTAATTGAAACTGAAAAAGAAACTGACTTTGAAACCATCTCAACTTTAGTGCACAGCCGTTATAAGGAACTTGTTGTTACTGATATTTCCATCTATAATAAAGAACAAATAATTCATAAATTATCTCACCAAAATTTACATATTAATTTTTACAAAATCACCCTTTCGTCTATTATTAATGATGGTATTGGCTTAGATATATTGCGAACTTTTCCTTTCCCAATTGTGATTTTCAATTTTATTGAAAAGTATTCTATCTAATTATTAAAAATTATTACTAACTTTGGGTATAAATTTTCTAAATCATGAACGGCACATTAAATAAAGTTATGTTAATTGGTCACTTAGGTGATGATATAAAAATGCACTATTTTGAAGGTGGAAACTGCATTGGACGTTTTCCACTAGCAACAAATGAGATTTATATTAATAAACAAACCAATGAAAAAATAACCTCAACAGAGTGGCACAACTTGGTAGTAAGAAATAAAGCAGCTGAAATTTGCGATAAATACCTTTCTAAAGGTGATAAAATCTATGTAGAAGGAAGAATAAAATCACGTCAATGGCAAGCTGAAGATGGAACCACAAAATATACAACTGAAATTCAAGTAACTGAATTTACTTTTTTAAACGTAAAAAAAGATAGTGAATCTAATAGACAAATGCCATCGTCTGAACCAAAAAACACTAACTTTGACACACCTAATTCGCCCGTCGAAAATGATATGCCTTTTTAATTTTGTTTAACTAATTCTATTGAATTTGGACCCAGAGCCCAGTTTTTATTCTATTTCAACAGTAGACACCAATTTAATTTTTGGAATAATTGGAATTCTTGTTTTGCTTTTTTGTACTGCAATGGTGGCAGCCACCGAAGTGGCTTTTTTCTCTTTGTCTCAAAAAGATTTGAATGATTTAGCTCAAAGAAATCCATCAAAGTATTTAATTATAAATCAACTTTTAGCCAAACCCAAGAAACTTTTAGCCACCATATTAGTCGCTAATAACTTCCTGCATATTGCTGTCGTAATCCTTTTTGGATTCTCATTGGACAAACTTTTTATTACTATTACGATTCCCATTTTAAAATTTATTGTTGAAGTTGTTTTAGTTACTTTCTTAATTTTACTTTTTGGAGAAGTGCTGCCAAAAGTATATGCAAGTCGCAATAACATAAAATTTGCTTCTTTTATTGCTTATCCTCTATTGTTTTTGGATAAATTATTATCCCCAGTAAGTATTCCTATGCGTAGTTTGACCATTTTTATACAAGAAAAATTAGGCAAACAAAAAACTAATTTTTCAGTAGATCAATTATCTCAAGCATTAGAACTTACCTCAACGGAAGATACGACACATGAAGAACAAAAATTACTAGAAGGCATTGTTTCTTTTGGGAATACAGATACCAAACAAGTAATGAGTCCGAGGATTGACATCTTTGCATTAGAAATTGATGAGACTTTTACAGAAATATTTTCCAAAATTATTGAAAAAGGGTTTTCTCGAATTCCTGTTTATAAAGACAATATTGACCATATAGAAGGAGTTCTGTTTGTTAAAGATTTAATTCCTCATATCAATAAAAAAGAATTTGACTGGAAAACCTTAATTCGTGAACCCTTTTTTGTGCCAGAAAACAAAAAATTAGACGACTTGTTAAAAGATTTTCAACGCATGAAAAGTCATTTGGCTATTGTGGTAGATGAATATGGTGGCACATCAGGATTGGTTTCGTTAGAAGATGTAATTGAGGAAATTGTGGGGGATATTAGTGATGAGTTTGACGATGAAAACATCAACTTTTCGCAAATTGATGAGAAAAATTATCTTTTTGAAGGCAAGATAAACTTAAAAGATTTTTATAGAATCATTGATGTTAACGAAGATTCTTTTGAAATTAGAAAAGGAGAAGCTGAAACTTTAGCTGGATTTATTTTAGAAATTTTAGGTAACTTCCCAAAAAAAGGACAAAAAATACATTTTGAAAATTGTCTATTTACTATAGAGATAGTAGACAAAAAAAGGGTGAAACAAATTAAAGTAACAATTGATGAATAATTTTTTTAAATATAGTGTTGTATTAACAGTTGTTCTAACAGCATTGCTTTTTACAAGTTGTAAAAAAGACGTTTTGCCAAAACCAACGAGTCAATTGCGATTAGATTATCCCGTATCGCAATACGATGCTTTTGAAAATCATTGCCCTTTTACTTTTAACATGAACTCGGAAGCCGTAATTAAAGAAGATAAAGATTGTGGTTTTACAATAACCTATCCTAAAATGAAAGCTACCATTTACTTGACCTATAAATCAGTACATGGAGATTTAGACAAATTGCTTCGTGATGCCCAAAAACTGACGTATGAACACGTCATCAAAGCCGATGACATTTTAGAACAACCTTATTTGAATCCGAAAAAGAAAGTATATGGAATGTTCTATAGAGTTTCTGGAAATGCTGCTACCAATGCTCAATTTTATGCTACTGACAGTGTGAAACATTTTCTAACAGGCTCAGTTTATTTCTATGCTAAACCTAATTTTGATTCCATTCTTCCCGCAGCAGATTATATCCGAAATGATATGCAAAAATTAATGGAAACACTACAATGGAAATAAAAACATATATATAAGGATCTGTTATTAAACGAATCCTTATTTTGAATTGAATTATATAATTAAACCTTATTTCCTGTCTTTACATCTGAAACTTTATAGGTCTTTCCATCTCCAGTAGTTTCAACAGCTTTTACTAAATCTTCTGATTTCAATTTGTCTAAATCAAAATTTACGGTAGCCTCTTTTTTATCAAAATCTACTTTAGCCTTTTGAACGCCATCCATTTTTGATAATTTTTCTTCAATAGTTTTGGCACAACCGATTGCACAAGTCATCCCTTCAATATGAAATGAAGCTGTTTCTGGTTTTACCGCAGCAGCCACTTCTTTTTTTGCAGCGGTATCTTTAGCATTAGCTGTTTTACTTTCATTTTTTTTACATCCTACAAAAAGCATTGCAGCTAAAGCAAATCCAATAATTAATTTTGAAAATTTCATGATTTTATATTTTTGATTACAATTGTTTTATACTCTAGTGAACAAAATTACAACATTTTTAATGTGACAATTCATAAAATTATGTCAAATTTGTAACGTTAAAAAATTATTATGCTAACCAAACAACTCAAATGGACTTTATTAGTAGTACTTGCTTTAATTTGGGGTAGTTCTTTTATTTTAATTAAAAAAGGATTAGTAGGATTATCACCCTATCAATTGGGAGCCTTGCGAATCATTTTTACTGCATTGTTTTTATTAATTATTGGTTTTAAAAGTTTAACTGAAATCAAACAACACCAATGGAAATACATTGCTGTAACAGCCTTATTCGGAACTTTTTTACCTGCCTTTCTTTTTGCCATTGCCGAAACCAAAGTAAATAGCTCTATTTGTTCCATATTGAATTCGCTTACTCCTTTAAACACTTTATTGATTGGGATTATAGCCTTTGGATTGGCATTCAAACGAAGTCAATTTATTGGAGTGGTCATTGGCTTAATTGGCACGGCTATTTTAATCTGTAACGGAAAACAAGAGTCGACCGAAAATTATACTTATGCTGTTTTGGTCATCATTGCCTCTATTTGTTATGCGTTAAATGTGAATTTGATTAAAAAATATTTATCTGACGTAAAACCTTTAAGCATCACTACTGGAAATTTTAGTGTCCTATTAATTCCCGCTTTAATCGTTTTATTTTCGACCAACTTTCTTGAAATTGTTAGTTGGCCAGCTACCCAACATTCCATGCTTTTTATAATGATTTTAGGCATTGTTGGTACAGGTGTCGCCAATATTCTTTTCTTTAAATTAATTCAAATGTCCTCCCCTGTTTTTGCGTCTTCGGTAACTTATCTAATTCCGATTGTAGCGTTCTTTTGGGGATTAATGGACAATGAAATGCTTACTACTTTTCAGTTTTTTGGTGCTTTTATCATATTAGTTGGGGTGTATTTGGCAAATAAGAAGTGATTGAAATCTATAGTTATTACTTCTTTTTAATATTGTTAATTCCTTTGATTATTTGAAAAGTAAAATAGAAATTTCTCAAAGTACATTTTTTTTCAGAAATGGTCAAAATACCTAAAAAAGAACGCTTAAAGTACTCAGAACACAAAAAAATGCCCTGAAACGGTCTTCTGACAGGATGAAACATACATCTAAAACCACAAATATTAAGTCGGACGACAAAAAAATTGCTTCTTAAAACTTATTCTACTTAACTGAAAGGATAAAATTTACTTCTGAAGGAAAAAATCGCTCTTCTGACTCATTAATTCTTACTTCTGATAAACTTTTTGGGGTTTTTCAAGGAGAAACAAATAGTTTTAAAACAAATAAAGACCGCCATTTCTGACAGTCTTTATTAATTTATTTTAATTTAGATTATTGAAAATCTTCATCTGTAACACCTTCGTTAATTTTAACGTCAGTTACTTTAATTTCGATATCTCTTCCTTGTGACATCAAGATATTATAAGGTACTTTAATGCCTTTTACCTCTTTATAATCGCTATAAGCAACTGTTGAAGTCATTTTCTGTCCAGCTCTTTCTGCAGTAGTAGACGTTAGAACTTTAAGTCCAGTTTTTACATCATAATATAAAGTGGTTTTACCATTTTTAATGGCATAAGCATCACTTCCGTTGATTGGTTCAATACCATCTAAAGTAACATCTGCTTTCTTAGACAATAACAATTCTTCAAAAGTGGTAGCCGTTGCTTTTTTCTCAGCAAATTCCTCCGGAGTCAAATCCTTTTTTTGACCTTGACTTGAAATATAACCTGATTTATCCCCAATTACTTGTTTTGATAATTCCATCATTCCAACCAATTCCAATTTGAAAAATGTTCTTCCTTTAGCTTCTTTTTTAGAAACATAAGAAAGAGGAGCAGGTGCGCCTTCAATTTCCGATGAACCAGTAACAAACAACGTTTTAACGCCATTAACAGCTTTTTCACCACCAATTGCATTGATGTAATTATCCAAAACCGTTTTAACAGTTACTCCAGCGGGTGCCGGTTTCTTCATTTTTGGTTTATCGGTTGGGTTGCCATATTTATCAAAATAGAACATTGGAATTTTTAGTTTTTCCAATCCCGGAATAACATCAGCCCCTTTCCCTGTTACAATAATTCTTAAATTATCAACGAGAAAATATTTGTTAGCGACTCTGATAATATCATCAGCAGTAACCGCATTGATATTTTTAATATAGTTTTCATAAAAATCTTCTGGTAATCCTTGTGTTTGAATGTTTAAAGCATAGCGAGCCACTGTTTCAGGCTTTTCAACTTGCATTACAAATTTTCCGATATAACCTGCTTTTACATTATTTAAAACTTCATCAGATACTTTTTCGGTTCTAATTCTACCTATTTCCTTAAGAGCCTCTTCAACGGAACTATCCGTAACTGCATTTCTTACTTGAGCGTTGGCTTTGAATTTACTAGAAACATATTTATTGAATCCAACACTTGAGTACGAACCATAGGTCCATCCGTGTTTTTCACGTAGATTCATATTCAAATAACCATTAAAATCGCCGCCAAGAACTTGATTGGCTAAAATTAAAGGGAACAAATCTGGATCTGATAATTTAGTATTGATGGTATTAATGATTGCTATTTCAGACTGAACTGCATTAGGCATATCCACAAAATTAATTTGTGTAGCAGTAACATTATTTGGATTAGTAAAAGATACATTTGGTGCAGTAGCTTTTGTCCATGAACTGAAAAGAGTTTCAACTGCTTTTTTAACATCTTTCAATTTCACATCTCCTAAGACAACCAAATAGGCATGCTCTGGAACAAAATAAGTAGCATAATTGGTTTTTACATCAGCAAGTGAAATGTTTTTTATAGAGCTTTCTGTCAAATATTCTCCTGAAGGATGATTTTTACCATAAGCTAAAACGTTTTCAACTCTTCCTGCAACCGCAGTTACATTTTTTTCTTGAGTTTTTAAATTTTCAAGTAATTTATCTCTTTCTTTATCAAATTCTTCTTGAGTAAAATTTGGATGCAAAGCTCCGTCAGCCATTAATTCTAATATTCTTTTGGAATATTTTGACAATCCACTAGCATAAGCTCCTTGAGAAGAAAAATTAATGTCTGCCCCTAGAAAATCGACTTCTTCATTGTAGGCGTCTTTAGAAATTTTTACAGAACCATTCCCTAATAAGGAAGCCAACAAAGAACTCTCTCCTTTTTTATCTCCCTCTGCGTAGGGAGCATTGTCAATGGTTAAACTAAAAGAAACTCTTGGCAATTTATGATTCTCAACTACTAAAACTTTTAACCCATTTGGCAAAGAAAAAGTTTCAGGTTTATTGATATTAATTTTCGGGGATGGACCAGGTTTTGGTTGTTTTCTATCTTGTGCTTGCATAATTACCGTAAGGAACAAACTTGATATTAGTATTGCTATATTTTTCATGAGTCGTAAATTTATTTGTTTTCAGCTTTTTCTTTTGCTGGAACATAGTCCAAAAGTAATCGTTGATTTGGATTTAGATATTTTTTTGCTACCTCTCTAATCTCTTCTCGAGTTATAGAATGATACATTGCGTTTTCTGTGTTAATCAAATTCACATCACCATATAATAAATAATATGTAGCTAAATTATCAGCAATCCCCTCTACACTTGAGTTGGCATCAACATATTGACTATCATATTTATTTTGTAATTTTTCCAATTCTTTCTCAGAAATTAATTCTGTTTGAAGTTTTACAATCTCTTCATCGACTTCTTTCACTAAATCAGCATTTTTATACTCTCCTTGAGGAATTCCATAAATAATATACATCCCATAATCTTCTTGACTGTTATTAAATGCTCCAATTTGTAAAGCCATTTTTTTATCGTCAACTATTTTTTTATACAAACGAGAACTTTTTCCGTCACTCAAAATAGTAGAAATAAAATCTAATACTCTTGCATCACGTGTTTTCATTGACGGAGTTCTATAAGCCGTAATCATCATTGGTTTTTGAATGTTTGCATCTTCAAAAGTAGCGATGATAGGTTTTGTAATAGGATCTTCCACAAATTTTTGTCTAACTATGGCAGGTTGTTTATTTATCGAACCAAAATATTGTTCAATCCATTGTTTCGTTTGTGAAGGATTACTAATATCCCCAGCTACTACTAAAACAGCATTATTAGGAATGTAGAATTTTTTATTAAACGCTTGAAACTCTTCTAACTTTGCCGCGTCTAAATGAGCCATTGAACCAATAGTTGTCCAACGATAAGGATGCTTAACAAAGATGTTTTTCTTTACTTCTTGAATTAATTGACCATAAGGTCTGTTGTCATAGCTTTTTCTTTTTTCTTCTTTAACGACTTCGTTTTGAGTATCTACACCTATTTGATTAATCACAGGGTGCATCATTCGTTCAGATTCCATCCACAAACCAAGTTGTAGACTATTAGAAGGGAATACTTCAAAATAATAAGTTCTATCATCTGTAGTGTTAGCATTGTTCACTCCACCATTCGAAGAAACAATTTTAAACCATTCACCACGTTTTATATTTTCTGTACCTTCAAATAAAAGGTGTTCAAAAAAGTGAGCAAATCCAGTTCTATCTGGTTGTTCATCTTTAGCCCCAACATGGTACATAACTGAAGTTATTACAACGGGTGCAGATGGATCATTATGTAAAATAACATGTAACCCATTGGCTAAATCATACTCCTCAAAAGCGACCTTTTGGGCGTGAGCGGTTCCTCCTAGCATAAGCATTAGACTTAAAGCGATTAAAGATTTTTTCATAAAAACTATTTATATTTTAGTTGATAGGACAATTAGTAGTCTAATTGTATTTTTCGTTACGCAAATGTATATTTTTTATTCATTTCAATAACATTGATTTAGTAGAATACAATTAAAAATCTAACGAACTGATTTTTAGTTAAAATTTTTTACACATAGGGTTGTAAGAGAAAAATTTATTTGTATATTTGCAACCTTAAAAAAATTAACTAAACAAATTTGTTATGTACGCAATCGTAGAGATAGCAGGGCAACAATTTAAAGTAAGCAAAGACTTAAAGGTTTATGTTCACCGTTTAACTAATGAAGAAGGTTCAAAAGTTTCTTTTGACAAAGTTCTTTTATTAGATGACAATGGTAACATTACTTTAGGCGCCCCAGCTATAGAAGGTGCTTCAATAGAAGCCAAAGTGTTACAACACTTAAAAGGTGATAAAGTAATTGTCTTCAAAAAGAAAAGAAGAAAAGGTTACAAAAAGAGAAACGGTCACCGTCAGTATTTAACACAAATTCTTATTGAAGGAATTAGTGCTACGGGTGGAAAGAAAGCAGCTCCTAAAAAAGAAGTAGCTCCTGTTGTTGAAACTGTTGAAGAAGTAGCAACTCCTAAAAAAGCTAAAGCTCCTAAAGCAGAAAAAGTAACGGAAGAAGAAGTAGCAGCAGCTCCTAAAAAAGCTAAAAAAACAGATAATCAAGAGTAATTAACATATAAAACCAAAACATCATGGCTCACAAGAAAGGTGTCGGTAGTTCGAAGAATGGTAGAGAATCACATTCTAAACGTTTAGGCGTTAAGATATATGGTGGTCAAGCTGCAATTGCTGGAAACATTATCGTAAGACAAAGAGGTTCAAAACACAATCCAGGTGAAAACGTTTACATTAGTAAAGATCATACTTTACATGCAAGAGTTGATGGAGTTGTGAAATTTCAGAAAAAAGCAGGTGATAAGTCGTTTGTTTCTATTATTCCTTTTGAAGCATAATCTAAATTATTTTAGATATTTTAAAAACCCGTTCTTTCAGAATGGGTTTTTTTATGACTATTAAAATGAAAATTAATTTGTACAACTACACTTAAACCCAACAAAAAAGCCCTACATTTCTGTAAGACTTTGATTTTGAAGTGGTCCCACCTGGGCTCGAACCAGGGACCACCTGATTATGAGTGTGGAAAAATTGAAAATATATATTGAATATCAGATAGTTGTATTTTTTAAGTAATGTAAAAAGATACATTTTGATTCATTTTACCACTCATTAAGTGCACTTAGATTCATATTGATTTTATGGTTCAAAAACTTGGTTATATTGCTTCTCAATATTTTTAACCTCTTCATTATTTAATCCAACAAATTCTTTTTCTTGTGCTCTTTTAGATAATGTTCCATTGTTTTGTTCCAAAAAGCGAATTAATAATGCTACCATATTATCAGGCATCTGAAAATGGTCGTCAAGCCATAACTTCATTTCGTCATATTTTTGCAAATATGCTACTTCTTCAGGAATAGTTTTATGAATTGTAGTATCAACACACTCGAATAAGAATTCCGCCTGTGGTGTTGCGTCAAAATATCTGTAATAATCAATGGTATCGTTCAAAACATTTACATTATTACTTTTTGTTTTCTCCCATTCAATAAAATCCAATATCGGATGAGAATAATTTTCTAATACTTTACGATAATCATCTATTCTTTCTAATATTGTTGCCGATACAGGAAAAATAATTCCTTGCGGACTATACTTCATAGAAGCTAATAAATGATGAATTAAATAACGATGTATTCTCCCATTTCCATCTACAAAAGGGTGAATAAAGACAAAACCAAAAGCAATTTTTGTAGCAGTTAAAATGGGATGAAAACCAATAGATTCCATCTGATTAGCAGATTTGATAAGTCCATCCATCAGTTGTTCAACATTATCTTGTTTTGCAGAAATATGCTCTGGAATAGGCTCTCCTGTAGTTCTGTCATGCTCTCCGACAAATCCACCTTCTGTTCTATAACCCATTTGAATAAAACGACTATTTTCTATTACTATTTGTTGCAAACGATATAGCTCTTCTTTGCTTAAAGCTTTACTCCCTGCTTGACCTATAGCTTTACCCCAACGTATTGCTCTATTTTGCGTTGGAGTTTCACCTTCTATACTAAAAGAAGCTTTAGAATCTTTTAATAGCAAAAAGGAAGAAGTTCGTAATAAAACATCTTTACGAAACCCCTTAACTACTGTGTTAATGTTTTCTGTACTATTCTTAGCAATATAATTTTCTAATTTTTCCGTTTTAAATATTAGAGGACAAAAATCAACGGTTCCTGCTAAATTGTTTTTGATACGGTGCCTACTAGAGTTTTTTGAAATAGATGAAGCATATTGTAAATCTTCATCAATTAAAAAGACAAAGTTTCCTTTGTCCAAATCTGGAATATCTAATTTTACTTCAAGTAACCATTCATACAAAAACCAAATTTTACGGCTATATTGACCACTAGGTTCTTTTTGAACTATTTCTTTTATAGTGTCTTTGTGTACTGTTTCAAAAAGTTTTTTAAAGAACAATAGATTTACTCCTTCATATTTTAAAGCAAATACTAATTGTTTATATAAGGTATCTTCGGGTTCATGTCTTGAAGTAAGAACTAACCAATTGTCTGTTGAGTATTGTCGATTCTTTGTGCTTATTAAAGCTAGTCGATTAGGCAATGGAATGGATAGTTTTAATTTTTCTATTAAAGCTCCATAACCAACTAGAAGACCTTCTTCAGGAGCTTTCCTGCCGTGAAAAACATTTATTTTTAGTGAAAAACGATTAATATCCATGCTTTTTAGTGAAAAATGATTATTCAAAAATAAGTGAAAAATATATATTATCAGTGAAAAACATTTAAAAAATAACGATTAGTGTGAAAAATGATTATTGAAGTATAAAATACATCTATTAAAACCGTTCAATTAAAAAAATGGTTTTCATCTATTATTAGTAGCCAAAAGTAATAATTACAACCTATATTTGGCTACCAATAAGATTTTACCAATAATCATAGACAAGGAAATAAGTTTTGTTTATTAGTGCTAGATTATGATTTTTTAATTTTTGCAAAACTCAAAATCATAGTCAAATAATCCTACTTTATCATAATAATCAATGTGTAGAATTATTTTATCACCTTCCACCACTACAAAAAAACTATCTACGTTTGTAATATCTCGTTCAAGAATCCTTTTCAATCGTCTATGATTCACTTTTTTTGTGGTATCATAATAGAACTCAATCATGGTTTCTTTAGGATATAACCACTTTTGGTCCACAACTGAAAAAACTTCAAATCGCTTAACACCATAGAATCTGACCATGTGCAGATATATACTAGTTATATTTACATTTCTCATATTTATATCATTTTTCTATTTAACATTACTTTCTTAACCTTAATTATAGTAGCTGAACTAGCTCCGGTAATATCAGTAATCTCTCTAATCGTTAATCCTTTCTGTAATTTCTTTTGAATAGCTTGGTGGCGTTCCAATAGTTTTTCATCACTTTGAATTGCTCCGATTTTTCTTCCTGAGAACTTACCAAGGGCTTGGGCAATTTTTATTCCTTCCATAGAACGGGTTTTTATTCGGTTTCTCTCCATTTCAGCTATACTTCCCATAACTGATATGACCAGATTAGCCATTGGGTTTTCTTCTCCATTTTCTAAAAATGTAGAAAATCCTTCCTTCAAAGATTTTAAGTTTGTTTTATTCTTTTTTAAAGTATTAACTGTATTGAGGCAATCCAAAAGTCCTCTCCCTAATCTATCAATACTATCTACTACTACTGTGCATGGTTCGGATTGACTTGTTATTTCATCAAACATTTTTATGGCTTCAGGACGTTCCATAAAAGGTATGTTACCTTGAATGCGTTCAAGGTATAATCTGGAGCTTTCAAATCCTTCATGTGATTTAAACGATTCTATTTGCCTAGCAGAATTTTGAAGGACAGTTGATGTACGAGAATAAAAATAGTATTTCATAATATTGGTATTTAGGTTATATTTTGCTTTAGTTTTAGATTCCGAATTATTTTAAAACAATAGTATCGGTTTTGTTGGTTTTTTGCTTTAAACTTCCGCTTTGGAAAAGAACTATGGTCTATTTCTAAAGCAAATGATTCAAAAAAGGGTTTTACTTCCCTTCAATCCAATCAATCACTTGAACCAACATATCGCAATAGATTTCTTCTGTTATTTTAACTACTTCACGATTTTGATTGATGAACACAATTGTGTAATCATCAACCCATCTCAAACAGATTTTTACCCAACCTTTATGAGTAAGTCCATTTACTTTAAATGATAAGCCACCTTGATATTCTTTTGATTCTTGAAGTGCGACAAAGTTTGTTGCTCCCCAAGCCCAAAGTGCATATCGGTCCGCAAATTGGATTTGTTCAAGTATTGTTTCTGCAATTACCATTGTTTGTGATGTAGTTTCCATGTTTTC
>CAIWKX010000170.1 GCA_903913315.1 uncultured Bacteroidota bacterium
AGTGTTTAAGTCTATATCGAAGTATGAGTTTTACTCAGAGTGATTGTTAGTTTACTTAAACACTTTTCTCTTTTCTAAAATTACTAAATTTAACGAAACAAATCTAAAGGAGTGATTTTTGTGGAACGCAGTGGAGCAAAAATAGTATCGAGAACTATAGAACTACTACTGTTACAGCTAAACTTGGTTCTCGAGTCATTTCCAAAAAAGCTAACCCATTATAGCAAACACTCGAACTAACGCCCTGCTAAAAACCCCCACCCCTACAACCTACAACCTACAACCGACAACCGACAACCTACAACCTACCACCTACAACCTCCCACCTTACCACCTCCAAGAAAGGCCCTACCATCACAGTAGAGCCTCTCTCTTCAATATAAAAGAGCAAATCTTACATACATTTTACAATTTGAGGAACGCTTAAAGGAGATACTCCTGTGGCATTGAATACATACATATAGGCATAATAATAAACTTTTGAATCCAAGCCATCTACAATTTTTTTTCTAGCTTTGGTTAAGTCCATGATTATTTCTTGTTCCTCACCGCCAGCATATCTCAATACACCATTTGAAAAATTTTCTACGGATAGTGGCGCACCCTTTACCAAGATTAAACCATATCCCGCAACACCTTTGCCAACAATAGCAGGAGTACTCATAATGATACGACCAGGCACATTGGTAGGTGTCATTTCTAGGGTTATTATTCTTTCCAATTGAGGGGCTGCTGTCGATGAACCCGATGTTGGCTCAAATCCTGCTAGCGAAATAACAGAAGCTTTGCCATTGGCAATTTCATTTACATAAGGGACAAAGGTGTCTAATGCACCCATTACTTTACCGCGAGCGGCAATAAAAGCGTCTTTTTTAGTTTTGCCATACGTGTTATAATCCGATAACTTCACATCATAGTCGGTGATGATGGCAGTAAATTCAGGTTTCTCAATCGGCGGTGCAACAAAAATTGTTAAATTACTAAAAATACCATTTAAAATACCAATTGCAAAGGTATCTAGGGTAGAATTTCCAAAAGTATGGAAATCCAATTTACAAACTCGATTTTTCATGATCGATAAAATTTAGGTTAATAAAAAATACTTTTTCTTGCTCTATTATATTTTTATTTTCCTGTTACAATTTTATGACGAATTTTTAATACCTGCAACTATTTTTTGAGATTTTGATAATTTTTAGTTGGCATTTCAACTTAATTATAGCATAAAGCATTGATTTTCCTCATTTTATTGACAAGTATTTTTTTTTGATTTTTTTAATAAATAACTAAAAAAAGACCCAAAAAACTGTTTTTTATTGAATTTTTTAGTAGGAATTATTTGTAAAAAAAATTCATTTCGTCGTCAAAACGCGATTTTAAGTAAACATTAAAAAAAAATTGCCTTTTTCTGAATTTAAAATACTATAATTTTTTAAATTTTTACCTTAAAAAAAGATATTGAGTCGCTCTATTCTTACAAAAAAAAGTGAAACACGAATTTAAAATGACCTACAACGGGGAGTAGTCATTAGATTGTGTAAACTCAAAATAAGCTTCGGGGTAAAGTCTTAATGGCGCCAATTAAGACTTTACCCCGAAGGGGATTAAAAAGAGTATATTTAAACAAATTAAAAAACACAGTCATGGAAATTAAAGA
>CAIWKX010000171.1 GCA_903913315.1 uncultured Bacteroidota bacterium
GAATTCATTGGATGATTAACTTTGACGAGGTGAAGCAATAATAGTAGTATATGAAAGTTATTGCCGTCATTCCCGCTCGTTATGCCTCCACTCGTTTTCCTGCTAAACTCATGCAAGATTTAGGAGGGAAAACAGTAATCCTTCGCACCTATGAAGCGGCAAAAAACACTCATTTGTTTGACGATGTGTTTGTGGTTACAGATTCTTCTTTGATTTATGATGAAATTGTAAACCATGGAGGAAAGGCAATTATGTCCATCAAAGAACATGAAAGCGGTAGTGACCGAATTGCAGAAGCAGTGGCTAATCTTGACGTTGACATTGTGGTAAATGTGCAAGGAGACGAGCCATTCATCAACAAAGAACCTTTGGAGAAAGTAATTGAAGTGTTTCAAAATGATGCCGAAAAGAAAGTGGATTTAGCTTCCTTAATGCGAGAAATCACTATTGAAGAGGATATCAATAATCCGAATAACGTAAAAGTGGTAGTGGACCAAAACGGATTTGCGTTGTATTTTTCCCGTTCGGTGATTCCTTATCCAAGAGAAACAAATGTTGGGGTTCGATACTTTCAACATATCGGTATTTATGCTTTTCGTAAGCAAGCATTGTTAGATTTCTATTCGTTACCGATGAAATCATTAGAAGCTTCAGAAAAATTGGAACAATTACGCTATTTAGAATTCGGCAAACGAATTAAAATGGTGGAAACAACTCACGTAGGCATTGGAATTGATACCCTTGAAGATTTAGAGAAAGCCAGAAAGCTAATTAATTCCTAATTCTTAAACATCGCCATCATTATCAAAATAGCCTTTGGTTTTTACTTTCGTTGAAAAGAAATTCAGAAATAATACAACAAAAGACAAGAAGAACATGGCTTGAATGCTTACTAACACTTTTCCATAAGTGGTAATGGGATAATAATCGCCAAAACCTATAGAATTGGAACTTACTATGCTAAAATAAATAGAATCAAACCAATGGGCAAAGGGTTTATTCATGTTGTCTCCTAAAGTGTACAATACGCCAAAGGCAAAAACAATTTCTAAATAATTAAAGAAAAGCAATAGCATGGAACGCTTGTAGGAACGCGGTTTTGAAAATAAGTCGGAAGCAAAGATTAATGTAGGGATGTAAAGTACTGTTTCAAACAAAACATAAACCATGATCCAAATTAAAAACGGATGCTCTTGCCAATGATTTTTTAAAATTAAAAAGGGGAAAGTGACTTTGGCTAAAACATAGACATCCATAGCCAAATCTTGATATTCATATTTTATTTTATTGGCAAAATATTTTATATAAACGCCAGGAAACAGCAATTGAGAGAAGGAAAGAAATAGTCTGACAATTTTTTCAATACCATTGTCATCTTGATGATCATTATTCCAAATAGCCCTAATATTCAGAATTCTCTTTTGAATAGGATTGTATTTAGGGGTATAAGCTCTAGTTACTTTTCCAACAAGAAGTTTCTTTAAAATAGCTTTCATTAGGCTAATTTTTTTATGGTAAATAATTCGTTATGAACTTCCACTTTGGGATACATTCTTAAAGAGTAGTTTCCGTCGAATTTCTTTTTATAATCCAAATTTCTTTTTTTGTCTTTTTCATTGATGACCATAGTGTTGAATAGAATAAAACCATTAACATTGAGTAAAAAGTTGATTCTATTAATAAAGAAATCTTCAAATAAAAAGTTAGGCATAGTCGTATCTTGAAAAATATCAATAATGATTAAATCATATTTGTTTTTTGTTTTCAAAACAAATTCAAAGGCATCATCAATAATCAAATCCAAGTTTTTAATTTCATTTAATTTGAAGTAGATATTCGCAATCGCTACTACTTCTTTATCTATTTCTACGCCTGTAATTGTACCTTTAAATTTAATTTCATCAGCCAAAGTTTTAATCACACTGCCTCCTGCCACACCAAGAACTAATATGTTTTCAAATTTTTTAATGCGTTCAAAGCCTATGTATTTTAACCCCTTTCTTAATATACGTTGCAAACTACCATACGAATAGTTAGTATTTTTAGAGTCTAAAACCAATTCGCCATTGTTCCAAGTAACTTCTAATGTGTTACTTATAGAAGAATTTTTCTTAACAACATTTATCGGAATGAAATAACTAAAGAATTTGGCGAGCATAATTATATTTTTCTCAAAAATAACAGAATAATGTTAAATTTACACAAAATATTTGAGATGAAAAAACGTCTTTATACATTTATTTTCTATAAAATATTGGGTTGGAAATTAATTGGCTCTATAGAACCCAGTTTAAAAAAATGTGTTGTTATAGTAATTCCTCATACTAGCAATTTGGATTTCTTTATAGCTTTATTAGTTAGAGGAATTATGAGTGTTGACATCAATTTTGTAGCAAAAAAAGAACTGTTTACTTTTCCTTTTGGTTACTATTTTAGAGCCGTTGGGGGTGCTCCGTTAGATAGAAGTGGAGGTAAAAATAATGTCGATGCCACAGCAGAAGTATTTGCTAAGCACGAAACATTCCGACTCTCATTATCGCCGGAAGGCACTCGTAAAAAAGTAACAGAATTAAGGACTGGGTTTTATTATATTGCCCTTAAAGCTAATGTTCCTATAGTGCCCGTTGCTTTTGATTATGGTAAAAAAGAAGTTGTAATTGGAAATCCAGTAACGGCTACAGGTAATTATGAAGAAGATATGAAATTGATTCTTCCTTTATATAAGGGAGTAAAAGGTAAAATCCCTGAACGAGGATTTCAAGTTTAAAAATAGTAGGATGGATTATATAGAATTACATAAAGAGCA
>CAIWKX010000172.1 GCA_903913315.1 uncultured Bacteroidota bacterium
ATTGACCAAAAAGAAGTAAGTCCAAGTGAAGCCACTACGCTTCAAGTGGGAGATCGTTACCCATCTGGAGTTTACAATGTCATTGTAACTCAAGGTGAGAACACTAAAACACTTCGTGTTATTAAAAGATAGGTTTTAGAATTTAAATACTACTAAAACCCCCTATTCAAATTGAATAGGGGGTTTTTTATTTGTCAAAAACATAGTTGAATAAAAATTGGTATGAGTAATGCGTATAATATAAAATAGTTATGCAATAAATAAAAAAGATAGTTATTTAAATATTTATAAATTATTTGATACTATTATTATAGCTTAATTAAAATAAATGTAAAAAAAAACCACCTTTATAGTGGTTTAATAATTAAATTATATTTTTTTAGTAGTTTTTTTAAATTTATATATAGCATAAAGAATTCCTAAAGCAGCTAATAAAATTAATTTACTATTAATTGGAGCAGGGGAAGGGTCACCTCCTTCTAACCCAGTTCCTCCTCCTCCATCACCATTACCTGGTTGAGCAAAAACCATAATGTTTGACATCATAAAAAAAGAAATCAAACAAAATTTTAATAAATTTTTCATGCTTATACTTTTATATAGGCTACAAATATAAAATCATTTTCTTTAAATAGACTAACAAATTTTAATTAATTCACCTAATGTAGTAATATTTCTATCTAAATTTAAAAGAAAGATTATTGATCAAATTCTGAAGTGAAAAATAGTTTTACACTAGGGTACTTGCTTTGAGTCATTTGAATCGTAAAGTCAGAGTCCGCAAGAAATACTAATTGGTTATATTTGTCCTGAGCTAAGAACTTTTGTTTTACTCTTTTAAATTCTTTAAACTCGTCACTTTTTGAATTTTCGGGTTTTACCCAGCATGCTTTGTGTACAGGAAAGTTTTCATAAGTACATTTTGCTCCATATTCATGCTCCAGACGATATTGAATTACTTCATATTGAAGAGCTCCAACTGTACCAATTACCTTTCTATTATTCATTTCAAGCGTAAATAATTGAGCCACTCCTTCATCCATTAATTGGTCAACGCCTTTCTCTAATTGCTTTGCTTTTAATGGATCGGCATTATTAATGTATCTGAAATGTTCAGGAGAGAAGCTAGGGATTCCTCTAAAATTCATTATTTCACCCTCAGTTAACGTATCTCCAATTTTAAAATTTCCAGTGTCATGAAGCCCTACAATATCACCTGGGTAGGAAATATCAACGATTTCTTTTTTTTCTGCAAAAAAAGCATTTGGACTTGAAAATTTTAAACTTTTATTCAATCGAACATGAGTATAGGGTTTGTTCCGTTCAAAAGTTCCAGAAACGATTTTAATAAACGCTAAACGGTCTCGGTGCTTGGGATCCATATTAGCATGAATTTTAAAAACAAAACCAGATAATTTTTCTTCTTCAGGATAAACTAAACGAGTATCAGATTCTTTTGGTCTTGGAGTAGGAGCAATTTCAATAAAGCAATCTAATAACTCTCTTACTCCAAAATTATTTAAAGCCGAACCAAAAAAAACAGGTTGTAAATTTCCTTCTAAATATTGCTCTCGATTGAAAACCGGATAAACTTCTTCTATTAACTCTAATTCTTCACGAAGCTTAAGAGCGGGTTTTTCTTTAATTAATTTTTCTAATTCTGGGCTCTTAATATCAGAAATAGCAATAGTGTCTTCAATATTTCTACGACTATCCCCGCTAAATAGATTAATATTCTTTTCCCATATGTTATATATTCCTTGAAAATCGTACCCCATTCCAATTGGAAAACTTAAAGGCGTTACTTGAAGACCTAATTTTTTTTCAACTTCGTCCATTAAGTCAAAAGCATCTTTCCCTTCTCTGTCTAGTTTATTGATAAAAACAATAATTGGAATTTTCCTCATTCTACAAACGGCAACTAATTTTTCCGTTTGTTCTTCTACTCCTTTAGCTACATCTACTACTACAATTACGCTATCAACTGCTGTTAAAGTTCTAAAAGTGTCCTCTGCAAAATCTTTGTGACCAGGTGTATCAAGGATGTTTATTTTTTTATCTTTATAATTGAAAGCTAAAACAGATGTTGCAACAGAAATACCTCTTTGCCTTTCAATTTCCATAAAGTCACTGGTAGCACCTTTTTTTATTTTGTTGTTTTTAACAGCTCCTGCTTCCTGAATAGCCCCTCCAAAGAGTAACAATTTTTCAGTTAACGTTGTTTTTCCAGCATCTGGATGTGATATAATTCCGAAAGTTCTCCGGCGTTGTATTTCTTTTAAAAAACTCATAATTTGTATAATGGATTGCAAAAATACTATTTATTAAATAAATAACTAATTCCACTTTGTATTTGAATTAGGAATTGGTAATAATCTGTTAATAAAATTTTGTTAATAGTAGTTGGTAAACTTGTTTAATACAGTCGATTTGTTACTTTTGTTGATTGTAACTTGTGTTTTGACAAGTTGTAAAATGGGATAAAATTTAATATAACTTATTTAAAAAATAAAGAATGAAGTTAAAATATTTGTTTTTAGGGTTGATATTTACTTTTGCTAATATGGCAACTGCTCAAAAAAGCTCCAAAGAAGTTTTATTTACAATAAATGATAAGCCCTATTATACGGATGAGTTTATTAGAGTTTATAATAAAAATTTAGATTTAGTAAAAGACGAATCACAGAAAGATTTGAATCAATATTTAAATTTGTTTATTGGATATAAATTAAAAGTAAATAAAGCTTATAAATTAGGTCTTCAAGAGGGAACACAATATCAAAGTGAGCTGAAAACCTATCGAACTCAATTAGCAAAAACATATACTACTGATTCAAAAGTTACCAAAGAGTTAGTAGATGAGGGTTATAAAAGATTATTAAAAGAAGTAAATGCCTCGCATATTCTTATTCTAGTTGACGAAAATGCTTCACCATCTGATACATTGGCAGCTTACAATAAAATTTCTAGTATTAGAGAAAGAATACTTAAAGGAGAAGATTTTGGTACTTTGGCTCAAGAATTGTCTCAGGATCCTTCTGCAAAAGATAATAAAGGAAATTTGGGGTATTTCACTAGTTTTAGAATGGTTTACGCATTTGAAAATGGCGCTTATAATACTCCAGTAGGGACAGTTTCAAAACCAATAAGAACTCGTTTCGGATATCATTTAATTAAAGTTAATGATGTGAGAGATAATAGGGGTGAGATTTCTGTAGCTCATATTATGATACTTAAACCCAAGGAAGGAGAAGATAAATCAAAAGCTAAAGCTACAATTGAGGATATTTACAAAAAAATACAACAAGGTGAAAAATTTGAAGAATTAGCTAAACAATTTTCTGAAGATAAATCTTCAGCCTCAAAAGGAGGGGTTTTAAATAGATTTGGTTCTGGACAACTTAGTTCTGAGGAGTTTGAAAATCAAGCTTTTTCTTTAACAAAAGAGAATCCAATTTCTAAGCCATTTGAAACTCAATTTGGTTGGCATATTGTAAAGTTATTAGATAAATTTCCAATAAAATCTTATGATGACTCAAAAGTAGAATTGGAAAATAAAATTAGTAAAGACGACCGTTCAAGATTAATTACTAATTCTTTAAATGAAAAATTAAGAAAAAAATATCCAATAAAAAAAGACAGTAAATTATACTCATCACTAGTTAAATTAGTTACAAATGATTTTTATGATGCTAAATGGTCTTTACCTGCTGATGCTAAACAATATTCAGGAACTTTGTTAACGGTAGGAACTAAAAAAATGTCTGGTACAAATTTTTTAGATTATATTTATTCCCAGCAAAAATCTGGGATTGCAATAAAACCTATTGAAAATTTAGTTGATAAATTATTTGAAAATTTCACAAATGAGCAACTTAACCAATATAATAATGATAATTTGGAGAATGAATTTCCTGAATTTTCAGCTGTAATGGATGAATATCGTGATGGATTGTTATTATTTGATTTGATGGACAAAGAAATTTGGCAACGTTCTAAAACTGATACAATTGGATTGAAGTCTTTTTATGAAACTCAAAAAGAAAAACATGTCTGGAAAACAAGAGTTGATGCCGAGTTATATTCTTCAACTAAATTAGATATTATGAAGAAGGTGTTAATAATGATCAAAAATAATGTAGCACCAAAAGATATAAAAGAAAAATTTAACACTAAAGACTCTCTAAATGTAATGTTCTACGAGGGGTTCTATGAAGAAGGTGCGGAATCCTTACCTAAGGATACTAAAATGGAATTAGGTGTTTCTGATATTACTAATAAAGGAGAATATTATTTTATAACAAAAGTGAATAAGGTTTTACCTCCTGGAATTAAGACTTTAGAAGAATGTAAAGGCAAATTAGTAAATGATTATCAACAATATTTAGAACAAAATTGGGTAGACGAGCTGAAAAAAGAATTTACAGTTAAAATAAACCAAGACGTTTTTGAAAAAGTAAAAAAACAAATAAAAAAATAACAATCAAACAGTCATGAATAATAAGAAATTAATAGGTGTATTTATTTTTTTAACAAGTTTTTTTGCTAATTCTCAAGAAATAATTAAAGAAAAAGAACCCGAACAAAAGGTGGTTCAGCAACATAAAAGACAAAAAATTGATGGAATTATAGCTACTGTAGGAGATTACTCTATTCTTGATTCTGATATTGACAAAGCTTTTCTTGAAATTCAAAGTTCTGGGGGATCAACCAAAGATCTCACAAGATGTCAGATGTTAGGTAGCCTTCTTAAAGATAAATTATTTGCTCATCAAGCTATTCAAGATTCTATTATTGTAAAAGATGAAGAGGTCAAGGAAAAAATGAATCAACAAATTGACTATATGGTAGAACAATTAAAGTCAATGGACAATGTTGTAAAATATTTTAAGAAAAATAGCGAAGATGAATTTAAAACAGAGCTTTTTGAAATTCTAAAGCAGCAAAAATTAGCTTCTGAAATGGAGAAAAAAATTATTGAGCCTGTTCAAATTACTCCAGAAGAGACAAGAAGCTTTTTTAAAAAAATACCTGAAAATGAACGACCTCTTTTAGGTGCCCAACTTGAAATAGCCCAAATTGTTGTCGCTCCAAAAGTTACTGCAGCTGAAAAGCAAGTTGTTATAGATAGATTGAGACAGATAAAGAAAGAAGTCCAAGATGGAGCAAGTTTTACAACTAAAGCTGTTTTATATACTGAAGATCCCGGTTCACGGGCAAGTGGTGGTTTTTATAAAATAAATAAGAAAACTCCATTCGTAAAAGAATTTAAGGATGTGGCATTTTCACTACAAGAGGGAGAGATTTCGGAGCCATTTGAAACAGAGTTTGGGTTTCATATTATTTATTTGGAAAAAATAAAAGGTCAAGATTTAGAATTGAGACACATTTTATTAACAGCAAAAGTGACAGCAGATGCATTAAAGGAAGCAAAAGAGAAAATTGAATTGATAAAAAAAAGAATTCAAGATAAAGAAATAACTTTTGCAGAGGCAGCTAGAACAATGTCTGATGAAAAAGAAACCCGCGCTAATGGTGGAACTTTAATCAATCCGAAAACGCAAGACACTCATTTTGAGTTGACTAATATGGATCCAGAAATTTATGCACAGGTCTCTAACATGAAAAGTGGTGATATTTCTTCTGTGATTTTAGACGATGATCCAAAAGCAGGTAAACGATACAAAATAATTATGGTTACTAACAAAATTGAGGAGCATATAGCTGATTTCAGTAAAGATTTTATTAAAATTAAAGAGTTGGCGCTTAAAGAGAAGCAGATTAATGCTATTTCAAAATGGTCTGAACAAAAAATTAAAGAAACTTATATAAAAATTAATGGTGAATATAGAGATTGTAATTTTACCAATAATTGGTTAAAAAAATAGTATTTTTGAATTTTATACGGTCTAAATTCTAAACTTTAAATTTTACACTTAAAATGTCAGACGTTACAGCTATTCAAAACCTTGTTAAAAAGAGGTTGGAACTTAAGAAGGAAATTTCAAAAATTATAGTAGGTCAAGATACAGTTATTGACCAAATATTATTAAGTATTTTTTCAGGAGGTCACTCTTTGTTAGTAGGGGTGCCAGGTTTAGCAAAAACTTTAATGGTGAATACTATCTCGCAAGCTTTGGGTCTGGATTTTAAAAGAATTCAATTCACTCCTGATTTAATGCCATCTGATATTTTAGGAAGTGAAATTCTCGATGAAAGCAGAAATTTCAAATTTATAAAAGGACCAATATTTTCTAATATTATTCTGGCTGATGAAATTAATAGAACTCCTCCTAAAACGCAAGCTGCATTATTAGAAGCTATGCAAGAACGTGCTGTAACTATAGCTGGTCAAAATTATAAATTAGATTTACCATATTTTGTTTTAGCAACACAAAATCCTATTGAACAAGAAGGAACTTATCCATTACCTGAAGCACAATTAGATCGTTTTATGTTTGCTATAAAATTAGATTATCCTTCCTTTGCTGAAGAAGTGCAAGTTGTGAAAAGTACGACTTCCGATGAAAAGCAAATAATAAACCCATTGTTTACAGGGCAAGAAATCATCGAGTTTCAACATTTAATTCGACGAATTCCTGTTGCTGACAACGTAATTGAATACGCTGTGACTTTGGTAGGGAAAACCCGCCCTAAGACTTCTTTGTCTACGGATTATGTTAATAATTATTTGGATTGGGGGGCAGGACCAAGAGCTTCACAAAACTTAATATTGGCAGCCAAAGCCAATGCTGCTTTTAATGGAAAATTCTCTCCAGATATTGAAGATGTAAAAGCTGTGGCCACAGGAATTCTTCGTCATAGGATAATTAAGAATTATAAAGCAGATGCTGAAGGAATTACAGAAGAAATGATTATTGATAAATTAATGTGATATAATGATATTACAAATGATAGTAAAAATCTCCCGGCTACTTTTGCTCTGGGGATTTTTTGTTTAGAAGAGCATCTAATTCTTTGTCGTAAAAGAAAAGAAACATACTTCCCATCATGTCCTGTTTAGTTTTGGATGTATTATTTACTTCCAATACCAATTCGTAGTTATGATTTTTATATAAATAGACTCCTTTCTCAGAGCAGTAGCTGTCCATTTTAGTTAATCCAATTTTATTCTTATGATTAATAATTGTACTGGTAAATATTGGTGTATTGGTTGATTTATCCAGTAACGTAATTTTTGTGGCAAAAGGATGGACATGAATGGCAGCAGCATTTAATTGTAAGCTGTCTATGATTTGTAATTGTTCATTGATTGAACTTCTATAGGTGTTCTTTCCGATAGGAATTACCCAATGCCCCGATAAAGTGTTGCCTTTGGAGTCGGTATAACTATGGTTTTTGGTTTCCACAGGAATGCAATAATCTTTTCCAGGATCAATAGGACTCTTAAATGGGTCATTTTTGTCATAGGGCAATTCAATAAAAACAGTTTTACTCATTAATGGTTTTATTGGATGGTAATTCTTTTTGGAATAATCAATTGTAACTTCATGCTTGACTAAGAAATTTGCATTTGGTATATTGTGATTTAACGATTCGGTTGTGATATATAATAAATCATTTCCTTTCATAGGAACACCATAACCTTTTGGGAAAACAAAATTTTCAAAACCGTGCGATAACGAAGTAAGTCTTGGATATTGCTTGCCAATTCTAGTATCAAGATGAAAATTACTATAATATTTCACATCATTAAAATCTATATTTGTGTGACATACAAAATCATTAGAAATTGTTTTTTTAGTTTTAGAATCTATTGCTTTGACGTGAAAACCAGTAATCCATAGTAAAGTAGGGTCTTGAGATAATTGGATGAAATTTGAAGATTTTGGACCTTCCATAGATTTATAAATGCCATCAATATAAAAGTCGGGGGAAATCATTTTGTAATGATAGGATTTATCTAGAATAACCCATTGGTTATCGATGATTCCCGTTTTATATAATAAATAAGTTTTTACGATAGCTTTATGCCTATTTGTAAGTTGAGTATAAATAGTAAAAGCAACTATTATTGCAATCAAAGTGACCGTTCCTATTATTTTAACTATTTTTGATTTGAACATGTTTTTATTTTTTTCAAAAATACGATTTTTACATGTTTGATAATCAATGCATAGAAAATAATATTTTTTTTGTAATAGATTTAATATGTTCTTTTGATGCCCTAATTATCATATGAGTCTTTGTGTTCTATAAGTAGTTCTATTTAGATGGTTGCACCTTTCAAATTCGAACTTTGTTTTGGGTTTTTTAATTGAAATTTCATTAGCATCTCGAAATTATTTTATGGCCTTTTTTGTTACTGTTTTATTATATCATTAGGCCATTAAGTTCATCCGATGTAAAACCTATAAAAGGATAAGTTATATATTGGTAATTCTTATTTTTTATCTTTTTAAATATGATTTTAATAAAATTTATAAGTTTAAAATTAGTATTTCGCAAATTATTCAAAACAAAGAACTTATTTGATTAAAAATTTTTTAATAGTAAGTCGATTTCGTAAATTTGCTCTGCAAACAAGTAAACCTATTTAATTATGGCTTTTGATATTGAAATGATTGAAAAAGTGTATGCGTCTATGGCAGCTCGTGTTGATAAAGCACGCGAGTTAGTAGGTCATCCACTTACATTAACAGAAAAGATTTTATATACACATCTATGGGACGGAGTGCCTTCAAGTGTGTTCAAACGTGGAGTTGATTATGTTGACTTCGCACCCGATAGAGTGGCCTGCCAAGATGCAACTGCTCAAATGGCTTTATTGCAATTTATGCATGCTGGAAAAAAAACTGTTGCTGTACCGACCACAGTACATTGTGACCACTTAATACAAGCCAAAGTTGGAGCTAAAACTGATTTAGCTGTTGCCAATTCACAGTCGAAAGAAGTTTTTGATTTTCTTTCGTCAGTTTCCAATAAATATGGAATTGGGTTCTGGAAACCAGGAGCAGGAATTATTCATCAAGTTGTATTAGAAAATTATGCGTTTCCGGGAGGAATGATGATTGGAACTGATTCACATACTGTAAATGCAGGAGGGCTGGGTATGTTAGCAATTGGAGTAGGTGGAGCAGATGCCGTTGATGTTATGTCTGGAATGGCTTGGGAATTAAAATTTCCAAAAATGATAGGGGTTAAATTAACTGGAAAGTTAAATGGATGGACGGCACCAAAAGATGTAATTTTAAGAGTTGCGGACATTCTTACAGTAAAAGGGGGTACCGGAGCCATTGTTGAATATTTTGGCGAAGGAGCTTTAAATATGTCATGTACCGGTAAAGGAACAATTTGTAATATGGGTGCTGAAATTGGTGCTACCACTTCAACATTTGGATATGATGATTCGATGAGAAGGTATTTAGTTTCTACTGGTCGTCAAGATGTAGTTACTGCTGCTGATAAAGTGGCTAAATATTTAACAGGAGATGACGAGGTTTATGCTAATCCTGAGCACTATTTTGATCAATTAATTGAAATTAACTTATCAGAATTAGAGCCTTATATTAATGGACCATTTACTCCAGATAGAGGGACTCCAGTTTCTAAAATGAAAGAAGAAGCTGCTAAAAATGGGTGGCCTCTAAAAGTTGAGTGGGGATTAATAGGGTCTTGTACTAACTCTTCTTATGAAGATATGTCTCGTGCGGCATCTATTGTCGAACAAGCGGTAGCTCACGGAATAACTCCAAAAGCTGAATTCGGAATCAATCCAGGTTCTGAACAAGTTCGGTATACTATTGAAAGAGATGGAATTATTGCTACTTTCGAAAAAATGGGTACTAAAGTATTTACAAATGCTTGTGGGCCATGTATTGGGCAATGGGATAGAGAAGGGGCTGATAAAGGTGAAAAAAATACTATAGTTCACTCGTTCAACAGAAATTTCTCTAAACGTGCTGATGGAAATCCAAACACTCATGCTTTTGTAACTTCACCTGAAATGGTTGCTGCACTTGCAATTTCTGGAGATTTGTCATTTAATCCTTTAACCGATACTTTATTGAATGATAAAGGAGAAGCTGTAAAATTTACTCCTCCGCATGGTGATGAATTACCAACTAAAGGTTTTGCTGTTGATGATAATGGTTTCCAAGCTCCTGCGGTTGATGGTTCCGATGTTCAAATTTTAGTAAGTGAAACTTCCGATCGATTACAGTTGTTAGCGCCTTTTGATGCTTGGAATGGGGAAAATTATACTGGCGTAAAATTATTAATCAAAGCGTTTGGAAAATGTACTACTGACCATATTTCTATGGCTGGTCCTTGGTTGCGTTTCCGAGGACATTTAGATAATATCTCAAATAATATGTTAATTGGTGCTGTGAATGCTTTCAATCAAGAAGCAAACAAAGTGAAAAATCAGTTAACAGGAGACTATGGAACTGTCCCTGCAGTGGCTAGAGCCTATAAAGCTGCTGGTGTTCCTTCAATTGTAGTAGGAGATCAAAACTATGGAGAAGGGTCTTCTCGTGAACATGCTGCTATGGAACCTCGTTTCTTGGGTGTGAAAGCAGTCTTGGTTAAATCATTTGCTCGAATTCACGAAACGAACTTAAAAAAACAAGGGATGTTAGCCTTAACTTTTGCTAGCGAAGCAGATTATGATAAAATTAAAGAAGATGATACATTTAACTTTGTTGATTTGACAAACTTTGCTCCAGGCAAACCATTAACTATTGAAATTACTCATGCTGATGGTTCTGTTGAGACTATTTTTGTTAATCATACTTATAATGATAGCCAAATAGGATGGTTTAAAGCAGGTTCGGCATTGAATTTAATTGCAGCTGCAGGTAATGTTTAATAGGTTTAAAATGAATAGTTAAAAAATTAAACGCTCCATTTTTGGAGCGTTTTTTTATATAACTTAAATATAAGAAATAAACTAATCATCATTGTTAGCAATGGTAGTTGAGTTAAACTTAGGAGTAGTATAGACTTCTGTTAATCCATCATTCCATTCTATAGTTTCATAATGAAATTCTACAGAGGTTTGATTGCCTTTAGTCTTGATGTTACAAGTTCCCACTACGATAGCTGCATTAACTAATATTGTTATTTTGTCGCCATCTTTAGGTTCTTTTTCTTTGAAATAATTGAATACATTCATCGCCACTTCATCTTTAATAGTGGGGCGTGAATTGAAAGTACTAATGATGATTGTTTTACCAGTATTGCTTTTAGCAATGTAGTCAATACCATTTTTTCCATAGTTGTACTGTTCTACTCTTTTTGTGTTTTGGGCAAACGAGCAATAGGTAGACATCAACAAGATAAATATTATTTTTCTCATAGTGTAGGTTAAGTTTTATAGATAGATTTGGGGAAAATATCTAGGAGTTATAAAGTAAGAACGTTGTTACTGTTTGGGACTGTAATATTACTACTAATTAGATTAAACAACAAATAAAATCGATTAAATGCATATATTTAATTTTATATAATGTATTAATCTTACAAATTATGTTTTATTTATTCTTTGACAATACTTGTAAAAGAAAAAATGCTCAACCTAAAATTTAGATTGAGCATTTTTTAATAGTAAATTAAATTTATCCAATATTCTTTTTATATAATTCTGTCAATCCTGAATTCCATTCTATTTTTTCGTAGTAAAATTCGACAGCTACTAATTTACCTTTTTTAGTCACCATATATTTTCCAGTAACTTTTGCTCCATCACCTTTTATAGTCAGCGATTCGCCAGTTTTGATAGTAGTGTTATCTCTATAAAAAGCATATATTTTTTGAGCTATTTCATCTTTAATGTCTTTTTTAGAGTTGTAAGTACTTATAATTATTGTTTCGTTATTTGAAGTGACAATGTATTCCATTCCATTGTATCCATATTTATAGGTAGTAACTAGATTTTTTTTGAGTTTGTTTTCCTGAGCTGAAACAAATTGAAAAACAATCAGTAAAGCAAAAAGCGTTATTTTTTTCATTAGTAGGTTTCAATATTTTGTCGCTAATTTATATTTTATTATAAATCAAAACTCAGAGGAATAATATATTAATTAAATATTAATTTAAATAAAATCAGCTATTATCCTTAACTCAAAAATAATAGCTGATTTTATTTTGCAAATTTGTTACTACTAATAATAAGTATATCTTCTCACTTTAGCAATATATTTTGCTAGTCGAATTACTTGATGACTATACCCATATTCATTATCATACCATACATAGAGTACAATATTTTTTCCATCTCCTGAAACAATAGTAGCATTACTATCATATATAGATGGTGCTGAAGTACCAACTATATCTGAGGAAACCAATTCATTGTTTAAAGAATATTTTATCTGTTCAACCAACTCACCTTCAAGGGCGTAATGCTTCATAATATTATTTACCTCTTCAATGGAAGTGATTTTATTTACTTCTAAGTTTAGAACTACTAATGAACCATTTGGCACAGGCACTCGAATAGCATTTGAGGTTAATTTTCCAGCTAAACTAGGTAATGCTTTAGCAACAGCACTTCCAGCCCCTGTTTCGGTAATAACCATGTTTAATGCGGCAGCTCTACCTCGACGGTATTTTTTATGCATGTTATCCACCAAATTTTGATCATTGGTATAGGCGTGAATGGTTTCTAAATGTCCTTTTACAACGCCTAAAGTATCTTCCACAGCTTTTAAAATAGGAGTAATTGCGTTAGTTGTGCAAGATGCTGCTGAGAAAATATTTACTTCATCAGGATTATAATCATTATGATTTACTCCATAAACGATATTAGGAACTCCTTTACCAGGTGCGGTTAGTAATACTTTATCAACGCCTTTTGACGATAAATGACGGTTTAATGCCTCTTCAGTGGTAAAGGCTCCTGTATTATCAATCACTAAGGCGTCTTCAATTCCAAATTTAGTATAATCAATTTCTTCTGGTGAATTCGCAGTAATAATATGTACCGTAGTCCCATTGATAATTAAAGCATTATTTTCAGTATCTGCAGAAACAGAACCTTCAAAATCACCATGTACTGAATCGTATCTCAATAAGGAAGCTCTTTTTTCTAGTGATTGTGCATCATTTCTATCACGAGTTACAATAGCTCTTAATCTAAGTTGTTGACCTTTCCCAATTTTACTCATTATTTCACGAGCCAATAAACGACCTATTCTTCCAAAACCATAAAGAATAACATCTTTTGGTTTAATTTCTTGTGAATTTTTGGCTCCTTTTAATTTGTCTATTACGAATGCTCTCGCATCATGATATTTGTTATCTTCTAAGTGGTATTCATAAGTTAGTTTTCCTATATCAATTCGCGAAGGAGGTAAATCTAAATTTAAGATGGCGCGAGCGATTTCAACAGTATCAAATACATTAATTGGTTTTTGAACAAATTCTCCCGCATATTCATGTAGATTCATGATATCACTAACGTTTCTGTCAATCAGTTGATTTCTAAAAAAAATTAATTCTATGGATTTATCGTACCATAAATCACTAATGATTTTAATAAATTCAACACCAGCTTTTCGTCTGTCTGCTTGAAAAGAAAGCTCTTTTTCGTATAAATTGTTGTTGTTCATAAGAAAGTAAAATAGTTATGTTGTAGTTTTTTCCTGAATTGATTTTCAAGATTTTAATAAATTTGGTGCAAAAGTAATCAACTATAACGTTTTCGTGAAATAATATTTAATTTTTTTTAAATAAAAAACCATCAACTCATTAGCTGATGGTTTTTCTAACCTTGTTTTTATATTGGAATTAAATGATGATTCTAATTATTTGTCCCATTTTGTTAATCATTTCTATGCTGACACCTTGACTTTCATCCTTATCATTAGCTAGTTTTGAAACTGATTCAACATCTGTAGCTTTTGTCCCATCAATGGATAAAATAATGCTACCAGTTAAATCTTTTTCATATGGTTTTAATCGGTCGTTATTGACTTCTTTTATTTTTACACCATAATCAATTTTAAATCTTTTTTTGTCATTGCCATCAATATTTTCTAATTCTAATCCCTTAAAATCAGTATTGATAATGTCATTTTTAACTAATGTTACGGGAATGATTTGGTTTTTTCCATCCCGAATTATGGTCACTTGAACTTTATCATTTGGACGTTTTGTGCTGATGTATCCTGTTAATTCTGGATAAGTAGAAATAGTTTGGTTGTCTAGTTTTACAATGACATCTCCTTTTTTCAATCCTGCTTTTTCTGCACCTGAATTTTTAATAACTTTAGAAATATAATAGCCTTGCGTTTCTTTTATCCCCAATTCTTTTGAAGTAGGACCATTTAATTCATTTCCAGCAACTCCTAAAACACCTCGTTGCACATTCCCAAATTCCATAATGTCTTCAATTATTTTGCGCGTAATATTAGAAGGAATAGCAAATGAATACCCAGCATAACTTCCAGTAGGAGATGAAATCATAGTGTTAATTCCAATTAATTCACCTCTAGTATTAACTAATGCACCCCCTGAATTTCCAGGGTTAACTGCAGCGTCGGTTTGGATAAAAGATTGAATACCATTAGTGTCTAGATTTCTAGCTTTAGCGGAAACGATACCAGCGGTAACAGTAGAGGTTAAATTATACGGGTTTCCAACAGCTAATACC